>JARYMF010000005.1 GCA_029907255.1 Armatimonadota bacterium | reverse complement strand
AGTAGCCGCCGGGATCGACCTTCTCAGGTACCCGAATGGTCAGCTTTACAGTCATTGTTTCTCCCGGATTGCAGGTAGCTTCGTTCGGGTTTACGGTGCACCAAGGGCCGCAAGATCTTTTAACCGTGCCTGGCGTTGCGAAAAATGTATGATTGTTGTCAGCACTACGCCACCAATCTTCTAGGCGTACGCGAAAATGTGTGACAGGAGAATCTTTGGCAAGCGTCAAAGTGAAGATGTGGTTAAGCACTTGTCCAGGTCTAGCCTTGGTGCTAATATTTGCGGGCGAAAAGTGGAATCCAATGGCGTGCACAGGCACCTGGGCTGCAAGGACCACAGATATTCCAAAAATGCCCAGAGCGACTGCGCTTCCAATGTTGCGCGGCCGCATTACGATTCCTCCCCATTTTTAAGTATTCAACAGCAAATTGTCCCGACGCTTACCTCTAGCGTAACCCACAGGTTGGTGATATTGAAATGAAACCTAAAGGATTACCCCTTCTTAGGGCGTGAAACTAGAGAACCTCCATGTTGCTTGGAGCGTATGGTCGCCCGCACGGTCTACGGTCGACTTCGCCGCAAGTGTGAAGACCAATGCATTTGTGGATACTTCACTCGCGTTAGCTGTGGACATATCTGCGACTTTGGTGTATGTTCCTACAGCGTCGCTCATACTTGCTGCGTTTCCAGTTCCGCCTGTCCATGATGGGGCGTTCCACGATATGTCTGAACTTGCCCACGTTACCGAGCCACCAGACGGTGGAGTAAAGTTAGCGGCATTTGGGGCAATTTCAATTCTGAGCTTTTTCCCATCGCTGAGAACTATAGAGGTGGCGCTTACAGTTTGGTTGGCGGAATTTGTGCTTGCCGAAACGTTGTTCACTGTAAAGGTTACAGATGCGGGTACAGTTACATTTGCTTGCTCAGCAACCGTTGCTGTGAAGGTTGTTGTTTGGGATGTGTCCGGTAATGTTACAACGGCGGCCCACAACCCGCTGTTTACGAGCATCATGCTCAAGATTACAGCCACTTTTCTCATGTTTATCACCCTTCCCTCCTTGGTGGGATTGATTTATGGACCAAGTTTTTGGTCCCTCGGGCTTTCAGATTGGTTGCATGGTTTACCTTTATCTGGTTATTGAACAAAAAAGTGTCCGCAATCCCGACTTGCTTTTGTCGGCTTCGGACACCCCCTAATTCGCCCTAATACTTCCCCATCCTTGGGTCCGAGCTGACCAATCTTTTGTTCCATTTTTGTGTATCGGCATACTTTGAAGGTTTCTTTAGGGTTTTTATTAAAAACCCTTTGAACGCCGCAATATTGAAGCTCAAATTAAAACCAACAAGTCACCTGCCTTTAGGTTAGTGCTTTTGGTGAAGGTGAACGATGTTCCATCCTTCTAAAACATAGCATTCGATTGGTTGGCAGTTAAGTCTTTTTTCGATCCTTTTTATTCCTATCTTGTTGACAGCTTTCTTTACTCCTGCTATGTTTTCACTTGGGTGAACAAATGAGCTACGAGATTGGATGGAAAGCGATTAATCTTGAGATGCCAGAGCGGGTGGGGCATACGGAGTACTGTTCACATCCCTTGCTTGTGAAGGCAATTACTGGGGTGGATCCCAGAGAAAATGGAGAAGGCTGGCGGAAGTTCTACGACGCAGTCGGTTATGATTTTATCTGGAGTGCAAATGATGGCCCTGAATGGAAAGGTCGACGGACAAGCATGGGGCACGCGGTTTTCCAGCAAGACGGCACTGATTATGACCCAAATGTTTACTGTCCATTTGAGACGCCAGAGGATGTTCTTAGCTTTGACCCAGTTAAGGAGTACGGCATTCCTGACATAAATGAGCGCACGGCTTTTTTCGAAAACGCTTGGCAGAATGCTCAGGCAGCATATCCCAACCAGGTAGTCCCCGGAGGTTATTATAAGACGCTTTTCTCCGCATGTATTCATGCGTTTGGCTGGGAGATGTTTTTGTCGTCCGCACCTCTGGATTATGACCGCTTTGATAGGGTGCTCGAAGGCTTCTATGAAATTTCTTTGGCAAATTTCATAGCGTGGTCGAGAACATCGGCGCCCGTGTTTCTCTGTCATGACGATATGGTCTGGACACAAGGCGCGGTTTTTCACCCGGATTGGTATCGAAAATACATTTTCCCTCGATATAAAAAGTTATGGTCGGTTATAAAAGATGCTGGAAAAATTGTTCTTTTCTGCTCGGACGGTAATTTTACCGAGTTTATAGATGACATTGCCGAAGCAGGAGCTGATGGATTTATATTCGAGCCGTTGACCGACCTTGAGGTTGTGGTTCGTAAATATGGTCAGACCAAGGTTATCATTGGGAATGTGGATACCAGGATTCTCACGTTTGGCGACAGGGAAGCAATCCGAAATGAGGTTGAAAGATGTATGAACCTGGGGAAGCCATGCCCAGGGTTTTTCATCGCAGTGGGTAACCATATTCCTCATAACGTTCCTATTGAAAATGCGCTATATTACTTTGAACTTGTTGAGAAGCTTGGCAAGCGGTAATATTGCCGCTTGGTTTTACTAGTATAAAAACTGCTTGCCTATTTAAAATTTTAATGGGTTATCAAAAAGCTTGACATTCTGGCCTGTTGCGTGTTATCATCCTAGTTGAAAGTAGAAAACCGCTAGGGGTGCTGCCGAGCAGCTGAGACTCCGACATAAGCGGAGGTCCCTTTGAACCTGATCCGGGTAATGCCGGCGTAGGGAAGCGGAGAGATCTCTTCAATCGAAGGCCTCAAAAACGAGTTTCTCGTTGTCCGCTTAGCATCCCCCTGGCATAAATTTCAATCAAACACCAAGGAGGAAGCAAATGATTGGTAAGGTTTCAGATTTAGATGTTTCACGCCTTATTATTCAAGACTATTACGAGGTGCTGAGAAATTCTCTTGAGTCGGATGTCATAATTGTGGGCGGGGGTCCAAGCGGACTGGTCGCAGGTTATACACTTGCGGAGCAGAACAAAAAGGTGGTAATTATGGAGAAAAGGCTGTCACCTGGCGGCGGCATTTGGGGTGGAGGCAAGGGTTTCAACAAGGTTGTTTTGGAATCTTCGGTTGGAGACATTCTCCGCGAGTTGGACATATCATTTGAAGAAAAGGACGGTTATATCGTAGTTTCATCAGTTCTCCTAGCAGCGTCTCTTATCAAGAAGACCGTTGAAAGTGGGGCAATTTTGCTCAATCTTTTTTCAATTGAGGATGTTTACTTTAACGAAAACCACGAAATCGCAGGTGTGGTTGTCAATGATACAGCATACAAGATGACGAACCTTCACGTAGACCCTCTCACATTTTGTAGCAAGATTGTTATGGATAGCACTGGCCATGATGCGGTTGTGTGCAATTGTCTTGCGCGGCGTGGACTAATTCAATTAAAGGGCGAGCAGCCGATGAATGCACAACTAGGCGAGGAAGGTGTGGTAGAAGGAACGAGGGAGATTTATCCAGGGCTGATAGTAACGGGCATGGCATCTGCACAGTTCCATGGGACGTGTCGAATGGGCCCAATCTTCGGAGGCATGCTTCTATCAGGCAAAAAAGCAGCAAAAATCGCTATTGAGAAACTGGCTAAGGGCTGCTAGGGCATAGGCAGTTGCTGGAATAAAGCCGGTGGAATAAAGTATTAAATAAAGATGGGAGAGCTTAGAAATGCCAGATGAACCAGGAATAGAAACTTTATCGCTGCACGCGGGCCATAAGCCAGATTCAGAGACTAATTCGCGCGCAGTCCCAATTTATCAGACTACATCCTATGTCTTTAATTCGGCAGAGCACGCTGCGAAGCTTTTTAGCCTGGAGGAGTTCGGCAACATCTACACGCGAATAATGAACCCCACAACCGATGTTCTTGAAAAGCGCCTGGCTGCAATGGATGGTGGGACAGGCGCACTGGCTGTAGCGTCTGGGCAATCAGCGATTACACTGGCGGTTCTAAACATCACTCGTGCAGGGCAAAATATAGTCTCTTCGAAATACCTTTATGGCGGTACATATACACTATTCAATTATACATTACGCAAGTTAGGCATTGAGGTCCGGTTTGTGGATTCATCAGATCCAGCTAATATTGAGGCTGCGATTGATGAAAACACGCGGCTTGTCTACGCTGAGTCAATCGCCAATCCGAAGAACAACATTGACGACTTCCCAGCAGTCGCCGAGATTGCTCACAAGCACGGGATTCCATACATTGTTGATAACACCGTTTCGCCACCACCTCTTCTGCGCCCGTTTGATTTTGGGGCGGATATAGTTGTTTACTCGCTTACGAAGTTCATTGGAGGTCATGGCACGAGTATCGGCGGTGCAATAGTCGAGTCGGGCAAATTCAATTGGGATAATGGAAAATTTCCAGAAATAACTGAGCCTGACCCGTCCTACCATGGCGTTAACTACTGGGAGTCATTTGGGCAACATGACAGGGCAAAAGTTCCTGGTATTGCTTATGTTTTTAAAGCACGAGTGCAATTACTCCGAGATCTGGGGCCTGCGCTGTCGCCTTTTAACTCGTTCTTGTTCCTGCAGGGATTGGAAACTTTGCCGCTACGCATCCGCCAGCAATCGGCAAATGCATTAGCTGTTGCAAGGTGGTTGGAGTCGCACCCGGCGGTTAGCTGGGTAAACTATCCTGGGTTGCCAAGCCATCCAAATCATGAGAGAGCAAAGCGATTCCTTAAAGAGGGTTTTGGTGCAATTATTGGCTTTGGAATTAAGGGTGGAATGGAGGCTGGTATAAAGCTGATAGATTCGGTGAAGCTGATTTCTCATCTTGCCAATATTGGCGATTCCAAGAGCCTAATAATCCATCCTGCTTCCACGACTCACCAACAACTGACCCCTGAGGAAAGAATATCGTCAGGCGTGACGGATGATTTTGTTAGGTTTTCGGTGGGTTTGGAGAGCTTGAGCGATATTTTAGCGGATTTGGACCAGGCGCTGAGGAAGTCACAGGAATAGTTGAGGACTGAGTGTTTATCTCAAGCTTGCATGACGTTATGAAATTTGCTATCCTTTACCTTTGTTAGTGCAACATTAGAGTTGAAGCTTGATGAGATAGCGATTTTTAAATTCTTTTTGTGGTTATTAGCCAGTTAATAGGTAGATAAATGTCAGAGAATGGTTCAGTAGGCTATGTTGAAACAAAATATTTCACATTCGCCGAGCCGCCGAACGAAATGCAGCTCGAATGTGGGCGGAAGCTGGGTCCTATTACCCTTGCCTATGAAACTTATGGCGAGCTAAACAAAGCAAAGGATAACGCAATCCTTGTGCTTCATGCACTTTCGGGAAGTGCTCACGTAGCGGGACCAAATCAGGGTGACCAAGATCCTCCTTGGTGGGATACTATGGTAGGACCTGGCAAGGCATTAGACACAAACAAGTATTTTATAATTTGTTCAAATGTTATCGGAGGTTGCAAGGGTTCTACAGGTCCAAGCTCTATAAATCCTGCAACTGGTAGACCCTATGCACTCTCATTCCCTGTAGTCACAATAAGTGACATGGTAAATGCACAAAAACATTTGATTGACCACCTCGGCATAGAGCGCTTGCTGTGTGTTATAGGCGGTTCAATGGGTGGTATGCAAGCCCTCCAATGGTGTGTAAGCTATCCTGACATGGTGAAGCTCGCTGTGCCAATTGCTACCACAAGTTGTCTATCGGCCCAAGCTATTGCTTTCAATGAAGTGGGCAGGCAAGCAATCATGTCCGACCCGGATTGGATGAATGGCGAGTACTACGGCAAAACAGTGCCCCGAAGAGGATTGGCTATCGCAAGGATGATAGGGCACATAACCTACTTGTCAGAAGAAGCTATGCACCGAAAATTTGGACGTCAGCTACAAGACAAAGCAGAGTATGGGTACGACTTCGTAACCGATTTCCAGGTTGAAAGCTATTTACGCTACAAAGGCGACCACTTTGTTAAGCGGTTTGATGCGAATTCTTATCTATACATCACAAAGGCTATGGATTACTTTGACCTTACTATGCCGAGTGGCTCGCTCAAGGAGACATTCAAAGTAGTAAAGGCAAAATTTCTCATCATTTCATTTTCATCCGACTGGCTCTTTCCTACACACCAGTCTAAGGAAATTGTGAGTGCATGCAGATACAATAATCTGGATGTCATTTTTACGGAGATTCAAACAGATCACGGTCATGATGCCTTTCTGCTTGAGTCAAAACAGCTTACACACTTGATCTCTAATTTCCTAGAATATGGTTGGAAAAGGACGCAATAGCTATGGCATGCGTTGAGGAAGTTCATACAAAAGACGGCCACATTCTTTATTTGGCGCCCGAGCACAAATTGATTATTGATTTAGTTGAGGAAGGCAGCCGAGTGCTTGATCTTGGGTGTGGTGGTGGTGATTTGCTGAAGGCATTGAAGGACAAGAAGGGCGTCAGAGCAGAGGGCATTGACTTATCCGAAGAATGCATCCAGGCGTGTGTAGCAAAGGGTCTCTTTAACGTTCATCACGGGGACCTAGATGAGGGTCTTGCTGATTATGCGGACCAATCAGTTGATTACGTTATCTTAACGAACACCATCCAAGTGCTCCACCGGCCGCTGTTTCTTATTAAAGAAATGGCAAGAGTCGGTAAAAAATGCATCATAAGCTTTCCGAATTTCGGCCATTGGTCAATTCGGTTTCAGTTGCTATTCAAAGGCAGGATGCCAAAAAATGCCAGGTTACCATACGAATGGTATGACACGCCAAATATTCACCTCACAACAATTGCGGACTTCTACGATTTTTGCAAGGTTGCCGATCTGCGTGTCCTTAAAGTCATTCCCCTGCGAACTGTAGGTGAAGGTGAGTGTAAAATTGTGCGCCTTCTGCCAAATTTCTTTGCCGATGCGGCAATTTTCGTCGTAGAGCCAGAAAGATAGACACTTTTAGACAAGTTATTGCCGTTTGCGGGAGTCTGCACCTTGAATTTTGCCTCTTTATGGCTTCAAGATTACTGGAATTTTCTCGGCGGCATATTTTTTAATTTATATCGCGTGTGCAGCTTAGGGCGAGGCGAGCGGAAGGGATAGTATTTCTTTGCCGCTTTCGAGCTCAAGAACGCTAACTTTCTCTTTTGAGATTATTCCTACAGTTGGTACAAGAATCCCCGCACGTTGAAATTTTGGATGGGTTGGACTCCCGGGATTGATATGAATCGCATTATCAATTTTTTCGATTACTGGCAAATGTGTGTGTCCTGTAACTAAAATATTTGCGCGGTATTTGGCGGCAACTTTCGACATTTTGTCTTCATCAAGCGTGTGTCCGTGTGTAATGACAATTCTCAATCTCCCAAACTGCACGACTGCATATGGCGAAAGTACGGGTGCCTCAAGAAGTTCTTCATATACTTCTGCGTCGCAGTTGCCGCGAGCAATTACTATGGGCACATTTGATGAATTGATTAGCTGAACAAGGGTTGGGATGTCGTATTCTTGGTTTGGCATCAGACGAGGCGGATGATACAAGACGTCTCCTGCGTGAAGTATCAGGTCAACTTCACCGAAAACATCCATGGCTTTCTGCCATGCGGAAACACTGCCATGAGTATCACTGATGACCCCAATTCTCATTTTTCCCTCTTTTTGTAATTGCAATTAACAGTAATATTTTTGCCAAAAACCACGATATTATACGACAAAAAGGGCCGGAGCTCCTTCTTCGCCCCGGCCCGTCAAATGCGCGGTATTGTGTTAGCTATTGCACAGTAAGCGTCAGATTGCTGGTGTAGGTATTTATCCAGTAACCATACCAGGGTACCAGGTATTCCGAAGCTGGCCAATCCTCGGGTAGCCCAAGAGTTTGCAGTGCCTGTGCTGAATTGTCCCACCACCAGCCAACGGAGTCCAGCCATCCATTTGTTTTAGCGGCTGTGGCGAGACTTACCGTATTGCCATCCTTAGTTACGTTTGTATCTGCCCAATACTTGCCATTTGGGAATGGACAGCCAATGAGTGCCCAGCCTGCTGCCGGTATTTGGATGTCGCGGGCAGGCGGAAAGCTTGCCCATGCCTGGTAACTAATCGTTTTCGGCCCATCAGCGAATAGCCAATAACCTTCGCCAACTCTGCAGTTGCCGAAAATCTCTGGTGTCCAGGGATCGTAAGTTATAAAAGACGCTGTAGGATTATCGTAGCGATATAGTTTGCCCTCTATGTCTATGCCATTGAACACAACTGCTGGGTCAGGATTGACCGGATCAAGCGGCAAACTAATTAAGTTCCAACCTGCGCGCACAATACCATTATAAGACGTCTTTTGGGTGTATCCGAGTGCGAAGTTCTCACGCAGATACTGCCCTGCTGCCAAAGTTTGATTGTAGTAGGTGTACGGCGGAAGGCCGGTTTTCGAACAGGTGATTGTGTACGTTCCAGGTGGAAGATCTAAGAAGGCGTAGAAGCCTGTTGCGTCGGTCTCAGTGGAACGGGTGACTGGGCCTGTTACGGTTACAGTAGCCTTATACACCCAGTTATAGTATATGGGATCATTTGGGTTTGATGCATTGGTGACCACGCCAAATATGCAGCCCGTTGTCGGATTGCTTTTCCATGGCATGTTTGGGGTGGGCACAGGAAGTGTGTACAGGTTTGACTTTACAGCAGACCAAAAGCTTTCGCTTGGCTGGCCGTCTTTGTTTGTCACGGCATAACTGTAGTTGCATATTCCGGCAAGCCCAGCATCCCTGGCAACTTGCATTTGTATGATGCTGTCAGAAATCGAGTTTAAGTAACATGCTTGACCGTCGACGCTGTGTCTGCCGGTGGTTGCTTGCATAGTAGCAAGCCAGTTAGTCCAGAGCCGGTAGTCTTGTTTCTGAGCAGTATCGTATTCTCGCTTGTAGTTCATTAGGATATTAACATCCACGATATGCTGTTCCATCCAGCCTTTTCCATCTTGGAAGACTTCTTTGTATTGGCGTGTTTGTGTGAAGTCGACATTTGGGTCAGCGCCCATCCAGCCTACCGTGTCTACAGAGGTTTTTACGTTTGGTTTCTTGGCCCAGATTTGGACATGGCATTTTTTAAGGAGGTCTGTGACCTGCCTTCGCCGGAAGTCGCTCCACGTGTTCCAGCGGGAATCCGAAGTGGAGGTAGGCGGCCAGTAGCCATATTCATTGTAAAATCTCTGCTGTGTAATTGAATTGTAGCCCCAATTGTAACCAGGATATCTGATGTAATCCCAGTTGAATCCATCGATATCATATTGATTAACGATATCCATGACAACCTTGTAGATGTAATCCTGCACGCCTGGGACTCCTGGGTCGAGATTGTAGTACTGGCCGTCAAGGTTGTTACCTGAGCTGTCGGTCATGGCCCATTCTGGGTGAAGCGTCCATATATGATTGGCTGGCGCTGCTCCCCATCCGCTGTTCCATATTCTGTACGTTACAATCCATGGGTGAACCTCAATGCCCTGAGCGTGTGCCTTTTGGATGAGGTCACCAAGTGGATCAAATGGCGGCGCGTCTATTATATTTGAGGCTCTTGGTTCAAATGTTGAGTTATAATAAGCATCGCCGCACTTCCTGACCTCGGGGATTATAACGTTGTAGTTGTAAAGTTTGTGGATATTCACGAGGTTTGTGATTTGCTCAGCGCTCAGGATGCCATCATGCCACGTGTCCACCCAATTTGCCCGATACTCAGGCGTAGGAGCAGTTGTAGTAAATGTGTAGTCGCTTGAAACAGCTTCATTATTGCTTGCATCTGCTGACTTTACTCTATAATGGTACAGCGTAGTGGGCGAAAGACCCGAAATCAGCACGCTGTGGCTGGTTACGAGATTGGTGTCTTTTGGCGTCTGGTTTCCATAGCTTGTAGTAAGTCCATATTCAACTTGCGATGTCGAGGGCTCATTGGTAGTCCAGGTTATGGTAGCTGTTGTCACCCCAGGCGAGGCCGAAACATTGGAGATTGTGGGGGGCGTCGTGTCCGTGGCCGTGGCAGAGTAGAACCGCATGCCATCTGCTACGACGTATCTCGTGGTGCTCGACCCTTGGTTTGAAATTCTCGCATAGTTGCCTGAGCCGGCATTCATTGTATATGTGCCGACTAGGAACCATGTTCCTCGGTTTGTGGTCTGGTTTACGTAAACAACAGTATCACCGGAGGCATGGTGGATTATGTACTGGGCTGCTGTGGTTTCCGACACTTCCGTGTTGCAGTACCATGTGTACACTTGCCAGTCCGGGGCAGTTTGGGGTATAAAGGGTGTATAAGTTGCCGTACTGCCACCAGCAGTTGCAATCTTACAATACCTGTAATCGCTGCCGTATTTGTCGGTAGCACTCGTGCCAGTAGTCCACGCGTTTGATCCATTTACGAAAACGGCACCTGGATTGTCAATTATAATTTCGACTGCTCCATATAGGCAGGGCGAAATTATTAGCAAGACCAGAAATGTGATTGATAGCCAAAGCCCTTTTTTCATATCAACCCTCCATTTTTATCTTAGAGTAAGTGTCAAATTGTTATAGTTAGTAGAGATCCAATAGCCATGCCAAGGTTGAATGTATTCGCTATCAGGCCAGTCTTCTGGGAGCCCAAGCGATCTAAGGCTCTGGCTGTTATTATCCCACCACCAACCCGTTGCATCTAGCCATCCGCGATCTTTTGCTGCGGTGGGGAGAGTAAGAGTTTCTCCTCCCTTTGTCACCAGAATGTCTGCCCACCGTTTCTCGCTTAGGAATGGACAACCAATGAGGTTCCATCCGGCATTTGGCAAGCTTATGTCTCGAGTTGTAGGTGTGCCTCCATATGCTTGGTAGCTTATCGTTGGATTACCGCTCGCATATAGCCAGTAGCCTTCTTCTACTCTGCAGTTACCGAATGTTTCAGGAGTCCACTGGTCGTAAACTATGAAAGACCTTGTCCCAGCGTCGTATCTGAATAGATTGCCATCTATGGCTATCCCGCTGAATACCGATGCGGGATTGGGATTTGCAGGGTCCAGTGGCAGGCTAATGAGATTCCAACCGTTCTTAATTGTTCCCGGGGGCGAAGTGCAGGTTGTGTATCCCAAATCGAAGTTTTCTCTGAGAACTTGCCCAGCAGCTATCGTCTGGTTGGTATAAGTACGGGTTTTTGTGCCTTTAGTTGCCGTTATTGTGTACGTTCCCGGCGGTAGATCAATAAAGCCATATGTGCCAGTGGCGTCTGTCTCGGTGGTTCGAGTTACAGGACCTGTAACGGTTACCGTTGCCTTGTATATCCAATTCCAGTAGATAGGGTCGTTCGGCTTTGAAGCGTCGGTAACTGTTCCGAAGATGATGCCCGTTGTAGGATTGCTCTTCCACGGCATATCCGGAACTGGTGCTTTCTGCTGGTAAATATTTGTCCTCACTGCATCTAAAAATGCGGAACGCGGCTGCCCATCCTTGTTGGTTGTGTTGTAGTCATAGTTGCATATTCCGGCAAGCCCAGCATCTCTGGCAACTTGCATTTGTATGATGCTGTCAGAAATCGAGTTTAAGTAACATGCTTGACCGTCGACGCTGTGTCTGCCGGTGGTTGCTTGCATAGTAGCAAGCCAGTTAGTCCAGAGTCGGTAGTCTTGTTTCTGAGCAGTATCGTATTCTCGCTTGTAGTTCATTAGGATATTGGTATCAATAATATGCTGTTCCATCCAGCTCTTTGCATTTTGGAATACATCTTTATATTGGGCGGTGCCTTCATAGTTAATGTTTGGGTCCACGCCCATCCATCCGACTGTGTCTACATTATGGTTCACATGCGGTTTTATTGCCATTATTTCGAGATAGACTTTCTTAATAAGGTCTGTGACTTGCCTTCTTCTAAAGTCACACCACGTGCCCCAATTTGGGCTGGATGATGAGGTTGGCGGCCAGTAGCCATATTCGTTGTAAAACCTTTGCTGTGTAATTGCATTGTAGCCCCAGTTGTTTCCAGGATACCTGATGTAGTCCCAATTTAGCCCATCGATGTCATAGCGGCTGACAATGTCAAGGGCAACTTTACATATGTAATCCTGGACGGAGGGAATGCCGGGGTCGAGGTTGTAATTGCTTCCATCATCATATGTGCCGTCGGCTTTTTTCATTGCCCAGTCTGCTCCAGGGCCGCCTGGCCTATGAACGTACCATATATGGTTCTCTGGAGGCGTGCTGGTGCCCCAGATTCGATAGGTAACTAGCCAAGCGTGAACCTGCATGCCCAAAGCATGGGCTTTATTTATGCAGTCTTGGAGAGGATCGAAGGGCGGTGGGTCTATGATGTTGCTTGCTCTAGGTTCCTGGTAATATGCGTTGTCAATCGGAACGTAGATTGGCGAGCTATTGTAGTAAGCATCTCCACGTTTGCGTACCTCTGGAATCAAGACATTGTAGTTGGCGCCGTAAGCTTCATTCACCAAGTTCGTTATCTGTGAAGCGCTTAGAAAACCATTATTCCACGTGTTTATCCAAAAAGCGCGGAACTCGCCGTTTTGGCTGGCAGGAGCGGTTGTAAAAGTATAATCCGATGATACTGCCGGGTTGCCTGACGCATCTTTTGACTTCACCCTATAATGGTAAAGAGTTGCCGGCTGTAATCCAGAAATTATTACGCTGTGATTTATGACTAATGAAGTATCCTCGGGTGTTTGGCTTCCATAATTTTGAGTAGTGCCATATTCAACCTGCGAAGTTGCCGGTTCGTCAGTGGTCCATGTGATAGTTGCTGACGTTTGACCTGCCGCTGAGGATACATTGGAGATAACTGGCGGCGTGGTATCGTTTCCGCCTGCGCTAATTGAGTAGAAGCGCACAGCATCCGCCATTACTACCTTTGTGGTCTCAGTGCCGGCATTTGTGATGCGTACATAATTGCCCGTTCCTGCGTTCATTGTATACGTAGCAATATAAACCCATTGCCCGCCGTTTGTTTGTTGGTTGACATATCTGTAATCATCGCCTGCTGACGTATGTATGATATACTGAGCGGCGGTTGGCCTGTTTGTTCCAGATGGGTACCAAGTATAGACCTGCCAATCGGAGGCAGTTTGCGGAATTGTGGGCGTGTATGTCGCCGTATTGCCATTTGAAGTTGATATAAAGCAATAGCGATAATCGCTCCCATACCTGGTTGTTGTCATTGTGCCTGTACTCCATTCGCCAACAAAATAGGCGCTTGGATTGTCAATGATGATTTCGACTTCTGCAATTGCTACTGATAGCGATAGCAGAAGTGTTGTAAGGGTAAGAGCAACAACCACTAATTTATCTTTCATTACAAGCCACCTAAATAAGATTTCCTGGCTTTGAGTTGCGCTATGCTCAAAGCCAGGTTAGCTAATTAGATACGAAAGGTTAGCGCAGCGTTAGAGTCACATCGTTTGTGTAAGTCTTTATCCAGTAGCCGTGCCAGGGTTGTAGATACTCAGTAGCTGGCCAGTCCTCTTCTAATCCTACCGTTCTTAGGCTCTGACTGCTGTTGTCCCACCACCAACCTACTGAATCAAGCCAGTTATTTTCTTTGGCGGCGATTCTTAGCGGTACTGTTGTTTCTCCACGCTTTACTTCCGCGTCTTCCCAATGTTTGTCGGTAGTGAATGGACAACCGATAATGTTCCAGCAGTTGTTGCCCAATGTAGTGCTTCTTTGAGTGGGTCCTCCTGCATACGCTTGATAGCTTATCGTTTTCGGGCCATCCGCAAATAGCCAGTAGCCTTCGTCGGTTTTGCATGGACCGAAAATTTCTGGTGTCCAGGAGTCGTATCCTATAAGTGACCAAGTCGTTCTGCAGAATCGGTAGAGCTTGCCATCTATATCTATACCGTTAAACACCGTGGCGGGATTGGTATTTACGGGGTCGAGTGGCAGACTAATCAAGTTCCAGCCAGCAGTTACTGTACCAGCAGGAGAAGTGCAGGTGGTGTAAGACAATTGGAAGTCTTCTCTCAAAGCCTCACCCGCTTTTAGTGTCTGATTTGTATAAGTTCGTGATACCATTCCTGCTTTCTCGGCAGTGATTGTATAGCCGCTCCTTGGTGGAACATCCATGAAAACGTAGTAACCTGTTTGGTCTGTAAATGTCGACATGTAAACTTCGTCAGGCGGCCCGGGGTGGTATATTGTAACGGTGGCTCGGTATACCCAATCGTGAGTATATGGATCATTTAAACCAGGCTTGGTAACTCTTCCGTGAATGATGCCAGTGGTTGGGTTAGATTTCCACGGGAGGTCAGGCACTGCATTATCAATGGTATAGTATGGTCGGCCGCTTGCTGCCACATATGAGAACCAACCTGGGCTTGTAACTGTCCCATGATAGTAGCTGTACGTTTGGCAACCCCACGGGATTCCTGCTCCCTGATTATAGCTTCGGCAATATCCAATTTGAGTACAAGCATTGGCTTGTGTTTGACCGCTTTCGCCTACACTCATGCCAGAGTATACATAGCGCCCATATCGCCTATTTAGATAATCCTGGATACGAGTAGTAAATGTTGTGTTGCTGGATGTATAATTCATCGGCACATTAATATCTAGCCAGTGGTTAAACATCCACGCATTCCAGTCTTGAAGGTATGTGCTGTTGCCAATGCTGTATTCCGGCCAAGTGTTTGCACCCACAACGATGTGTGGCTTTATCTCCATAATCTGCGCATAAACCCTGGCGACGAAGGCGTTAAGATTATTTTTTCTCCAATTTATGAAGGTTGAATCAGAATAGCTTGGATAGTAGCCTTTTTCTGCTTGGAATCGCGCAATTGCAGTTGGATTGTATCCAGAGTTCAGCTGTGGATATCGTATTCTGTCCCACTGAATGCCGTCTATGTCGTAATTCTTGACTATATCCAAGATTACATTTACCGTATATTCCTCGCCATCAGGATGGCCGGGGTCTAGCCAATAACCCTCGACATACAGCGGCGAGGTGCCTCCCTGTGACCTGGTAAGCCAGTCGGGGTGTGAGATGTAGAACCAGTCAGATGTAGTAGTGGGGCATCTGTGAGTGCAGACCCATGGGTGAACCTCAATGCCCCTTTCATGGGCCTTTTGAATCATATAGGCGAGCGGGTCAAAGTCAGGCGGTTGTACTTGCTCAGGCTTGGGCTCGCCTGTGCCGTTTGGCCCTCCATATGTTGAATTGTAGAGCGCATCGGCTTTCTTTCGTATTTGTGGAACGATGACGTTATAATGGCCTTGAGTGCAGACATATGATAGCATGGTGTCTATTTCAGATGCCGTCCACATTCCGCTGTGCCATCCGTCAATCCACACAGCTCGATATTCGGTGGCGTTTGCAATAGTTAAACAGCTTGAAAAAAGTACGCAAATAAAGATTAGCACCACCAATTTTTTCATTTTAAAAACCTCCTCTTTTCAATATGTGCCCAAGACTTCTAAACAGAGCTAAGGCAAATACTTTTTTGTTTTATAGCCGTCCATTCGGCAGCACTATAACCGTTTTGGGAGCATAATACCCCCTGCTATTCCTGCTGCACAATTAATGCCAGTTTGTCAACATTGCTTCTAAGCCAATATCCATGCCATGGATCTAGGCTTTCAGATGCCGGGAAATTTTCTGGAAAGCTGACCGTTTTGAGACTTTGGCTGGAGTTCTCCCACCACCAGCCAACGCCATCCACCCATCCTTTGTCTTCAGCGCCAACTTTAATGGGAACAGCTTCTATTCCGTTTGTAATAAGCATTTCTGCCCATGGATGGCTGGTTTGAAAAGGACTACCAATGATTGTCCAGCCAGCTTTCGGTAAACCAATGTAAAAATCTGCACCGGAGTTCTCGAATGCCTCAAACTCTGGGCGCCCGGAGGCTGAAGCATTCAACCAATAGCCTTCGCCTCTTAGGATGCTTCCGAAATCCTGTGGCGTCCATGAGTCATAAGTTCGGTATGATTGTGTTTGGGTGTCCCACTTCCATAAACAACCGTCGAGAGGTATCGCGCCGAAAACAGCAGGCGGCGATGGATTTCTTGGCGTGCAAGGAATGCTTATAAGATTCCATCCTGGAGTGATAAAATCTTGTGGAGCAGTAGTAACTGGGCATGCTTCATAGACCCAATCCGCTTGATCTCGCAGACGAATCGCTCTGTAAATGTTTCCGGATAATTTTACGGTTGAGCTCAAACCCGTTACCCGAACATAGGAATTTTGCTGTGGCGGAACAATTGTGTTGCCATCTGCGAGACAGTCGTAAAGCACACGTACACCCATTGAGCCAAAGCCGTCTTCTATTGCGCTCCCGTCATCTATGTAAAAATAGCTATTTGCCGGGTCAATTGCGGTTACTTTGCCAACGGTTTGCACAAGCAAGCCAATGTTGTTTGTGCCTCTGCCGTCAACAACCCCAGGTGTATATGCGCCAAGTGACTGTCCACCTAGGTCACGTTGCACAATTGCCATTGGGTCAGGCACACTATTCCCAGTTGATTCGATTATTACCAGTGGATTAGTAATTTGTCGCTCTCCACTCTCAGAAGTGCCCATTTGACCGCAAACCCTTACGATGTCACCAGGATGAACCTCGACGTCGCTGTTGGCGGGAAGCTGAACCAATATCCCAGATATTTGTTCAGTATCCTCAATGTAAAACTTCTCTCTTAACTGGTTTGTGCCAGCTGTTACCACCATTGGAGGAAGCACTACGCCACTTCCATCATTTATAAGCTTTGCCGCTGAAATTCCGCTGACTTCGTTTCCAGCCAGGGTAAAGTCAATTGTTTGAATTTCGCCTGCTGAGATTGTCACCGTTTTAACTTGCGGTGAATATCCTGATTTTGTTACGCTTATTGTGTATGTGCCAGGTGCAAGATTTAAGTGCGCATAAAAGCCTGTGCCATCTGTGTAGGTTCCGAACCCCACTGGTTCGACCATTACCCAAACAGCATCTACTCCTTTGCCTTGATTGGCGTCCAGGATTCTACCTTTCACGTGTCCTACTGTTGGCGAAGTTTTCCAGATCATTGGCGGCAAAGCCGTCGGCGCTGTATATACTTGGCTTGTTAGCGCGGAGTAGAAACTGGGTTCGTCATCCGCATTAAAATCTGTATCCCCACTGTGCGTATAGCAATATCTGTATATCCCTTGGCCCTGCGAACCGCGCGACCGTGCAGAGAGCAATTGCGTCATCGAGTTTGCAATTGTATTCTTATAAGCTCCCTGAAGTATGTATACATGGCGGCCGCCAGAGTTCGCCACAGCATCGTCCACTCGGCTGTTGAAAACGCTATTGCTCGTCGTGTAGACCATAGGGCAATTGGCGTCTAGATACCCGCTCATCATCCAAGTCCGCCAATCCTGAAAGCGATAATTGTACGCATCATTTCGGTCCGAGAACGTTGAGGCGCTCAGGACCATGTTTGGCTTTACGCTTAGCATGTTTGCGTAAAGCTTGCGGACGAAGAACGTCACCTGTTCTCGCCGCCATGCGCTGAAGAGGCTATCATTTGGCGCCGGAATATAGGTGGACGCTAGTCCATACCGATCTCGGAACCTCTGCAAAGCAATGGGATTATAGCCAGAGTTTTGCTGTGGATATCTAATAAAATCAAGGAACAAGCCATCCAAATCGTAATGCGTTATCAAATCCATGCAGACATTATGGTTCCATTCCATTGCGCCCGGTACACCCGGGTCCACAAAATAGCCTTCGTCAAATAACGTCTGCCCCGCATTCGACATGCAAAGCCACTCAGGATGGCGATTGTATATGTGGCTCGGATCGCTAGGCGGAATTGTAGCAATCCTGTTCACGACCACCCATGCATAAACCTTAAGACCTACACTGTGCGCTTGGTCTAGAAGCTCCTGAAGTGGATCATAACCTTCGGGAATATCAACTGCGCGCACATCGCAGTTCGGTCTTGTCGGTGTATAGTATGCATCACCAACCTTACGCACCTGCGCCGCAATAACGTTGCAATTGGCGCTTAAGGCTCGAGAAACCAAAGCGCTGACCTCCGCAGGACTCTTTATTCCAGGTCCCCATGCATAAGCCCAAAGCGCTCTGTGTTCAGGATTTTGAGCCCAGGCGGTCCGGCTTACCGCCATCATTATCAGCGAGACGGCCAGCGCGGATACAGCCTTTCTTTGCAATTTCATGCGTGACCTCTCGCGAATTTTTCTTTTTCTATGCAATCGAATGAGGCCACAGCCTCAATATCGACTAGCTTTGCGTAAGGAAATTAAACCACCGACTTCGTTCGCTTTTCGACAAGGTGTTGTGCACCCAGACTACTTGGTCGCACTACCAGTCGGGGGGTAAACTGGAGTGTACGCTAATCCGCTAGTTTGTTCTAAAAAGAACTTATTCGATTTGGATTATAGGGGTGTGCACTACTTCGTAGAAAACTTTGCCTTCCTCACACCTAATTTCACCATTTCCGCAGGGGGATTGGCTCGACCTTAACCCACCTGCATGAATGGCCTTTTTTGATATTTTCTTTAACAAAAGTATACTCTATGAAGGCCTTTTTGTCAATAAAACAGGGAAAAACCTGGTAATTATACTTGTTTTGGACGACCAGTCATGCTATTTCTCAAACCTTATTGTGCCTTCAGCGATAAAAGTATTGTCGCCATCCAAATTGAAACCCCTAGTAAAATTGCTGGTTTTTCTGACAACCAAAGTTAAACCCCCCAATGTGTTGTATAATTTAATTAGTCAAACCTTCTATGTGCTAGACGTTTAAAACTTGGCGACAAGTCAATAATGTTAATAGCTACTGCCCAGCCTTAAAGTTTGAGTTTATTAGCTTGCCGATTATCTCTTCGATTCGGCGGAAAGGAACGGGCTATGAGGTTCCAAAGGGGCACCTTTTTGATTTTTGCGGTAACTTTATTATTTGCGCTGGCTTTAGGTGCTTGCTCCGCAAAAGTTGCTATTTATGAGCCCACAGGTTGGGCGCAAAGTAGTCTTGCGAAAATAAGCTATAGGCTGAACACCACCGTTTTCTACCTCGAGTGCACAATCTACCATGCCGATGCGAATGGCAACCCAATTGGCGATCCAGTGCAGTGCGAGTCCTATTATTCGGAGTCAAAGGGTTATCACGAGCATTTCTTCTATGGTTTGGAACCAGGATCCTATGTGGCTGTGCTTGAAGCTGTCGGGCCGAATGAGACCCAGTGGCGACCTCTAGTTGGGATTTTTAAATATAATGACCCAACTGTGGAATACCCACCTCCTAATCCGCCGGTTCCTGATATGGAAGGTTGGTATGGCATTGCCATCAATACTAGGCCAAACAGTCCATACTTTGGTTGGACCTATGTGCCCCATAAAAGCTACCAAGATATTTACATTTACCGGGGAGACGGGTCGTTCGTTGGCACAATGAACGATTCAGGCATATATTGGGGCGGAAGTGCTCCATGGGATGCCAGTGTTGCCGATGATGATTATGTCTACGTTGGTGACCGAAGCAATAGATATGTTTATTGCTTCAAGCCCGACGGCTCAGGATGGGTCTCGTGTTCACCGCCAATTACATACTCTAGAGGAATTTTTGCACGCACCGATAGCTCCGGTGTCACCCATGTTTTTGTGACCGGCGGATTCGGTCAGGTTTACGAGGTTACTTTACAGCCTGATCATGCAACTTGGGGTACGCCAGCTGTGATAGCTAACCTTGGCAGTCTCAGCGAAGATAACTTCAAAATTGGTGGCGTATGGGTAAGCGCCGATCTCCAGACAATGTTCGTTTGCTACGATGGGAAGATTTACAAGTTTATAAAAAATGGGTCAATTTATGAGCAAGCTTCATCTCCGTGGCCGGTAGATATTCCTGGCGTCTGGGATGTTGATGCTAGCCCAGATGGTTCAATATTGTGGGCTTCGTGTACTGCCGCATACAATCCGCCAGCCACCTATGCAATTTATAAGGTTAATCCCGTCACCGGCTCGGTTACCCCTGTAGATGGTAACGACATTGTAACTTGGGGCCACATGATTAAGACCGATGCAGTCGGGAATCCCGGAGTAACGTATGGTAAGTTTACAAACACTTGGGGACAGTATTATTGGGCGCTCTTTACCGAACCCGGGACTTCATCGCATACGGTAAAAACAAATGTGTTTCACACCACGAGTGATCATCTTCCGGTTATGACTTTCTACTCAATAATCCCAACCAGCGTACCTGGGGATAATACAACCACCGCAACCCTAACAGCTTGGATTTATGATGGAGCAGGTTGGCAAGATGTCAGCGAAGTGCGAGTAGACTTGGACCCAGTTGGAATTCAGGAAGATGCGGTTAGCACAAGCCTTGTTAGGGATACATCCGACCCAACGGGGAGGACGGTAGTTGCTACCGTCCCAGGCATAAAAGCGGCCGTCGGCGCCAAGGTCGCCACCCACGAGTTGACAGTTACCATGATCGACAGCACGTCATCGAGCGAAGATACGATAGCGCTTAAGGTAACAGGCGTTCCCGTTACATTTACAATAAAGCACAGTATTACAAATCACCCAATTGCGGGAGCTTTTGCACGTGCTACAGGTGGCATGAGTGGTTTGCCTGGCTATCCGTTTACTTACAATTCAACCACCACCAATTCTAGCGGGCAGACGACAGTTCAACTTAGCCAGGGGACATATCAGGTCAAGGCGGTGAAAACAGGGTACGGGAGTATGGACCCAATAGAGGTTGTAGTTGGTCCTAATCCAATTTCAGTGGATATATATTTGCGTCCTTGTACCGTGGCAGAAGCTAGACAGCTTCCTGACTCAACGCCATGTAATGTTAAAGGCGTTGTTTATGCGCAGACCTGTGGGCCATATACGCCTCCCAACCCGCCTGAGGTGTTTGGGCTAGCCGAACGCAAGGATTCTGGAGATTACAACTACCAGTGGTATGTTTGCGATCCAAACGACCCCGGAAACGGCATTCTTATGATGTTTCCCGTCCCACAGGATGAATACTTTTATCAGATGGACGACCCGGAGGGAACGGACCCCGATGGTAATTCTACATATATAGGGCCTAGGCCGAGGGTCGGAGATACCGTGATGATTACAGGTATGCTTGGCACGCCAAGTGGTCATGAGCGGCGAATTAAGGCGGACATATCACTGCAATATAAGGATGATATCTATTTGAACCTTGGCAATCAAGGTGGCTTGCCAGTTAGTCCCATTGGCCTAAGCATTCCAGAGTTTATGCATGGCAATATTTCTGTTCATCCTTGCTGGGGGAAGTATGCGATTACAACCGGAGCAATTGTAGTAAAAAACGTCCCGAGTGGAGCGCCTTATGACCTAGGCGACCCAATTCCTTACATTGTAATCGCCGATGTTTCAGGAAATATTGCTGAGGTTGCAATAGAAACACCTTTGACGCTGGGCATCAGCAATTGGCCAATAACAGGAGCTACGTACAACTTCCGTGGTCCCATTGGCCGCAGAAACAGATATGGCAATGGTTGCATTCGCCCAAGAGGCCCGTCTGATATAATTTACACGGCGCCAGCCCCGCCACCAGGCAATCCTATAGGCTCGGTCCGCGAGCTACCCAATGGCGAATTTGTAAATGTACAAGGCATTGTTACCGCTGTCTTTGCAACTTGTTTCTATATCGAATCGGCTGACCGATCATCTGGAATTCGAGTAAATGCTTCTGTTGGCTCATATGTAAGCCGTGGGGATGTAGCCCAGGTTATAGGTACTTTGGGAATTACCGATGGAGAGCGCTCGATTAGTCCTAGCCAAGCGGTCATTGTGCATGGCACTACTACCGTGCCAGCGCCAATTGGGGTGAGAAACCGCGATCTTGGCGGGGCAGGAACAGGGCCGGATAATCCAGGAGTGACTGATGGCAGAGGCGCACTAAACGTTGGCCTTTTGGTGAAGGTAACTGGTACCGTAACGCATGTAGGCTCTGGTTTCTTCTATATTTGGGATGGCTCAAATAGAACAACTAGTCCGCTAGATGACGGTTCGGGTTTCAACGGAATAAGGATTACTACAAATCGCTCTGCATCTATCGGCGACCGAATGGAGATAGTAGGTATATCAAGCACAGACACATATAATGTGCCGCCCAATAACATACCAACTATTATGCCTCGAGACAATAATGATTTTGTAGTAAATCCACCTCTTAGCACTATTCAATCCCCAGAGGGCATAGTAGGTGCTGGTTGGAATTTACTAGGTATTCCAGCAATTCCTGGGAATTGGGATCCTCAAGCTGTTTTCGGTTCGATTCCTATTAATAATAGTCTTTGCAGATGGGAAGCGGAGGGCTCAAGCTTTATCTTCTATGATGAGTGGTCTGCAAGTACGTATGGCGGAATGCTTTTGGGCGACGGCTTCTGGTTATCTGTAGGTTCGCCTACGAATATATCATATCAAGGGCGATATCAGCCTGAGGACCAATGGGTTACACTTCCAAAGAGTGGGTGGACCCTAATAGGCCATACCTTCGACCATGATACATACTGGTCAGATGTAAGGGTACACAACGGGTGTGAATGTTTAAGCATGGAGGAAGCATCTCGTGAGCGGGGATGGCTAAACTCCATAGGCTGGTGGTGGGAGAATTCAAGCCAGTCGCTTAGGACACTTGGTTTACCTGACGATTGGCCAGAGTCTGAAAAACTCGAAAGGTGGCATGGCTACTGGATCTATAGCAACACAGATAGCCTTGCATTGATAATCCCAGCAAGCCCGAGCGCACCGTAAAGGTTTTTCAGAAACCAGGTACAAAGGCACCCTCGATGGATATGCTTATAATGCGCCATTTGGGTGTGTGAAAGAAAAAGTAGCGGGTCTGCCGCTCAAGCCTCAACTTTAAGCTTACAGGTGAGCTAAAAACATTTTGCCTTTCTCCCGCTCTGATTGCCGCCACCGAAACGTCGAGATTCACGACCGCAGAGTTTCCGCTGATATGTATTTTTGGATGTCCTAGAATGACGTCAAAAGCATCTGCACTTCTGAATGCTTGCATTACTTCAATACGAAGTGTTGGATAAGTAAAACCTATTGAGTCTTTGTAATCAGCGGAGACTAGAGACATTGCTTGCCGCACATTTCGGCTTTCGATAGCAGTTTCACCTTCTGCAAGCAGGGCTTGGATTTGCTCCTCATTGCTCAAATTCGGTTCACTACTTAGTTTTAGGTAAAGCGTAGCAATTGCTAGCACAAAAATCATAGAGAATATTATCCATAAGGATTTTCTCATATCAGCACCTTCCAAAAATGTTGAAGCCGAGATTTTCTAGAACTACGGTTCGGTTGTCTGTTTACTCTACATATACCCAAATCGCCTGCTTTGGGAGGAAATGGCATGGATAGCGTTTAACCGATTTTTTAGCTGACAGCTTGGAGGGTCTCTACGATGCCTCTGCACGTGCCTGAGGAATGGTTGCCCCATATAGAGGAATTGCTCCAATTGCCAGGCGTTACCATGGTCATCGGTGGCGTTGATGTTGGGAAAACAACTTTCACCACTTTGATTGCCAACCGAGCGTTTGAAGCAGGCATCCCAGTCGCCGTGATTGATGGAGATATGGGACAATCCGAAATTGGTCCTCCCACTACAGTGGGTCTTGGAATGGTCGAATTTCCAATCCAGTCGCTTGGGGAGCTTCATCCGCATGCACTCTTTTTTGTTGGGTCAACTTCCCCAGTTGGTCATCTGCTCGCCACCGCAACAGGCGTCAAAACTCTTGTCGAACGGGCATTAACCGTTGGAAAGACGCTTATTATTGTTGATACAACCGGTCTTGTGCGAGGCTCCGTTGCGCGCAAACTAAAGACCCATAAAATAGAGCTTATTCGCCCAAAACATTTGGTGGCGATTCAAAAAGCCACAGAACTTGAACACATTCTTCAGTTTTTTGACTGTTGGGTTGACTGTAAGGTTCATCGCCTTGCTGCTTCCCCAGCAGTGAAGCCGAAAAGCGTGACGCTGCGGGTGCAGAGGAGAGCTACAAAGTTCAATCAGTATTTCCGCGAAGGCCAAACATACGAGCTAAACCTTGAAAGCGTAGGCACATTCGGCACATGGTTAAGCGCTGGCCAGGTGCTTGAGCCCAAATACCTAAAATTCGCTTCAGCGGCCCTTGGAGTTGATGTCCTTCACGGGGAAATGGTTGGACGAACAGTTTACCTTGTCACCGAGCGTGATTATAATAAGAAGGGCATCGAAGAAATTCAAGAGGTATTCGCAACAAATAGTGTTGTTGTAACTACGGCATCGAAGTTTACTAATCTTATTGTTGGGCTTTCAGATAAACATCTTGAGCTTCTTGGACTTGGCATAGTAACGAGCATTGACTTTAAAAGAGCAATGATGCGAATTTTTACTCCTCTACGGTCAATCTCCCCAATATGTGCAGTTCGTTTTGGCGTTATAAAACTGCGTACTGACGGCACAGAAATTGGCCGAATCCGCCCAGGAGAAATATAGGTGAGAATAATTCTTGTTAGACATGGAGAGACGATTTATAACTTGGAACGACGGTACCAAGGACACACCGACGCCGAGCTGACCGAATTAGGGAAAAAGCAGGCTTTGCGTACTGCCGAGCGACTGAGCAGAGAAGATATCACAGCCATATACTCAAGCGATTTGATTAGGGCTAGCGAGACAGCAAGGATAATCGCTAAGTATCATAATCTTCCTGTGCAAACCGATATGCGGCTTCGAGAGTGTGCGTTCGGCGATTGGGAAGGCTTGACGGTTGACGAAATAAAAGAGCGATATCCCGAACTTTATGCGAATTACCAGCGAGATTCTGTGCAACACAGAGCTCCAAATGGTGAGCGGCTTGAATCTCTGCTTGAAAGGGTTTCTAGCGTTGTCAACAGAATCGTGAAAAAGCATCTCAACGAAACAGTGGTATTGGTTGGGCACGGAGGCACAATCCATGCATTCATATGCTATGCGCTTGATGCTCCCCTATATGCATTCCGCAAGATAAGGCTTGATAATTGCGGCATAACAATTTTTTCCAGACTGCCAAATGGTAAATGGTTTCTTGAAGTCTTGAACGAGACTTGTCACCTTGAGGGTTTGGTTAAAATTTGACCTATGAAACCTTATGCGGTAGATTATCGGTCGGCAAGTTTTGCAAGCTATTAATCAAAATTTTCGGAGATGAACGATGAAATCTTTTCAACCACCATTTCTCGGCGCAGCGTACTATCCAGAAGACTGGCCCATCGAGCAAATTGATGCTGACATTGCCTTGATGAAAGAAGCTGGCATGAATGTCATGCGAATTGGTGAGTTTGCGTGGAGCCGCATGGAGCCCAAAGAAGGGGTTTTCGACTTTGACTGGCTACACTTAGTTGTCGAGAAGCTTGGTGAAGCTGGAATTGCAGTAATCATGGGGACACCTACATGCACACCACCTGCTTGGCTTACGGAACGCTATCCAGAAATACTCTTTGTTCGTGACGACATTGGCGTTGCTATGCATGGTTCGCGAAGGCATGCATGTCCAAATAGTCCCGTTTATCGCGAGCATTGCACCCGTATTGTTACTCGATTGGCTGAAGAGTTCGGAAAGGATGAGCGGATTATAGGTTGGCAAATTGATAACGAAGTGTATCCATACGGAGGCCGCTCGTGTGTATGTCCGGTTTGTGTAAAAAAGTTTCGAGATACTATGCGCAAAAAGTTCGGCACAATCGAAGCATTGAATGCTGCTTGGGGCACGAACCTTTGGAGCATGACATACCAATCGTTCGACCAGCTTCCGATTCCTCATCGGCATACTTGGCACCATCCGTCATTGCTAACAGCATGGGCTGAGTTTACAAGCGACTCTTATGTAGAGTTTGTGAAGCACCAGGCGGATATTCTTCATAAACTAACCATACATCCAATAGGAACAGATATGATGCCTGTTCCGGGAATTGACTATGGGGATATACATCGCGCCCTTGATGTGGTGCAGTTCAACCACTACCACGGCATGTCTAACCTCTGGCAAGCGGCGTTCTGGTTTGATTTCTGCCGGCCAATTAAGGAGAGGCCTTTTTGGAATACGGAAACTGCTACCTGCTGGAATGGCTCAACCACGGCAAATGGTTACAAGGAGCCCGGATTCTGCCGAGCGAATAGTTGGCTTCCTGTTCTTATGGGCGGTGAGGCAAACCTTTATTGGCTTTGGCGACAGCACTGGAGTGGTCAGGAATTAATGCATGGCGCAGTCATTACAAGCTGTGGGAGACCCATGCATATCTTCGACGAAGTAAAGGAAATTTCGGCGGGCTTCCGGACAGCGGCCGACTTCTTGAACAATACCAAGCCTGTGAATACTGGCCTAGCTCTCCATTTTTCACATAGGGCTGCATGGATGTTTGAATATCAGCCTATGGTGAATGGTTTTAATTACCAAGTGTTCCTGCTTGAAAAGGTCTATCGTCCTATGATGCAGGCGCAATTTCGGCCTGACGTAATTCTTCCGATGAGTGACCTATCCAAATACAAAATGGTGTTCTCGCCTTTCTTGCCTGCGCTTGATGAGTTTGGTCTTCGTGAGCGTCTGAAAGCATGGATAGAAGCAGGTGGAACATGGATAGTTGGTCCTCTTTCCGATGTTCGGACTATCCATGCAACGAAATTTACACATGCGCCTTATGGGAGCTTGGAGGAATGGATGGGCATTCGATGCCGATATGAGATTCCAGCAGACCCTCACGAATTTGGGCTTCGCTGGTGGGATGGCAGGTCATCTGCTGGCTCAGTTTGGTACGACGGTCTCGAGCTTCGAGGAGCGCAAGCTCTTGCCACGTATACCGAATATCCTTTGCAGGGATTGGCTGCCGTTGCTAGGCAAAAAATTGGCAGGGGCCAAATTATCATGCTTGGCACTCTACCGCAGCCTGAAGATCTTCAGAAGCTTCTTATTGCAATTGGCAATGATGTCGGCGTTCGACCGGTTGCGGAGGCA
Organism: Armatimonadota bacterium; assembly: GCA_029907255.1. NCBI lineage: Bacteria > Bacillati > Armatimonadota > Armatimonadota bacterium. Next base: position 263,847 of record JARYMF010000005.1, on the reverse strand, counting down.
TCTCCTAACCTAGTTATTGTTCCACGTGAAGGCCAGGCAGGCAGCGGATTGGCTGTAGCTGAAGTCGAAAACCAGCCGGCAAAATTGGCGATTGGCGGTTTAATGATAGACCTGCTGACAGGTAAAAAATATGAGGGCACTGTAGAGGTTCCGCCGTACGGCGTAATGGTGCTGAAATACATATAACCCTACCTGTTTTGTGCTAAGCCTAGAAGTAGCCGATTTTAATTAAGTGGATGTGCAAGTAAGATAAGCTTCTTGGGTGGCAAAAATAAGAGGACAGGCGGTAGACTGATGTGACATCGGGCTATACTTGATTCCGACAACCGGAATCTTCTTAATTCAGCCTGAGGGAGGCTAAAGTCTACCTCCTGCCCCTTGCGCGGTATTTTAATTCTATCACCCACAATCAAGCTATGGAATCCGTATTTGTACCTGTTTTTGTCTTATTCGTAAGAAAAGCAAAGAGGCCTTCGGGCGAAGGCCTCTTGTTGAAAAAACTTGGTTAGTTTTGTTGCTAGACTTTTGCAATCACCCCTACGTTGGCATTATCTTTGTTTTCTTCAATATCGAATTCCCTACATAAGTTTGCTAGCTTACATAGGGCGCTTCTTGCTACTTCCTCATCAACCTTTGCGTAAGTCAGCAACGACATGTCAAGTAAAGCCGCCACCTCCGCATGGGTTAGTGATACGCTTTTCTCCACTCGGCGTCCTCCTCTTTGGCGCTTGTAACATTAAAACCTGCCTGAAAAATTACTTCCAAAAGGAGTATCGGTTTATTGGATGGTTATCCTACCTGTAACAATTTCCTGATTATGCGCCGACTGCATCCATTACTTCGGGGGGGAGACAGTGTTCATCCAGCATCAAGGTTAACTTGCGAAGACACTCTCTGGCGTTGGCTGCGGCGTATATCCTCATCCAGCCTTCTTCGACTGCGCATGAGAAAGCTTCTTCGTTTAGAATTGCATATTCCCAGTTTGAGTATACCTCGACCGCAAGTACTAGGTCATCGCCTTTCCAAACGCCGTTGTCATTTCTTAAAGGGGATTGGATTGAGATATGATAATGGCCAGTTGGGTTCTTTGCGCTGTCAAGGAAGGCAGTGACGCTATACCAATCCTCAATGAAGTCAAATCGAAGGGCGGTTGTGTCTTTATCCAGTGTGGCTAAGTCGTTAGATACAGTTGATTGAGTAATTAAAAGTCCCGGTAGATAGGCAACCAAATCGTTTTCAAACTTATGAACGTCGCTTTTGTATCGTCGGATTTCGAATTTGACTTTTGAAGCGTCAGGACAGGTCAATTATAAACTCCATGCTAAAGAGCTATTCTTCATAAAAAGTGCGCCTTGAACAAATCACGAGTCAATTGGCAGGCGGAGGGCTTTCTTGACCTTTACTACTAGTTTCTCCGGGTCAAAAGGTTTGACAATATAATCAGAGACCCAAAGCTGTCTGGCTTGGTCAACTGTGATACTGGTAGTTTTTGCTGTAAGCATAATCACAGGAATTTTTGACGTTAGTCGCCTCGACCTAATCTGCCTTAGCACTTCCATTCCGTCCATTAAAGGCATCATGATATCGAGGATTACAAGATCGGGTTTTTCCTCTTCAGACATTTTTAGCGCGGTTTGGCCATCACCACAGGATATTACTTCGAAGCCTTCTTTTTCTAGTCGAAATTGTATCAGGCGAACAACGTCTGCCTCATCATCAACTATGAGAATCTTTGCCATGTACCATCCCTCCATTTCGGAATCCTAACTGACGGTTTTGAGGCGACTGAGAGCATCAAAGCCAACCCAGCATCACCTAAGCGCTTTCTGCCGGAAGAGCGGATATCGTGAAGCTGAATGTGCTACCTTGACCTTTTTCGCTCTCAACCCAAATTTTTCCTCCATGCATCTCGACTAAATAGCGAGTAATGGCAAGGCCTAAGCCTGTGCCGTGTGTGGATTGAACTGCCTGGTCGCTACTACGATAGAATCGCTGAAAGAGCTTCGCACGTTCTTCTGGAGCTATGCCAATTCCTGAATCTATGACCTTTACGAGTACATTTTTCCCCAATTGGTTGGCGGTAATCTTTACTTTGGAGCGCGGCGGGCTATATTTGATTGCATTGCTTAGCAGGTTGCTGATTATCTGGCCAAGCCGGTGTGAGTCAGCTTTAACCTTGGTGAGTCCTTCCTCAAAATCTACAATTATTTGAATTTCTTTCTCATCAGCCAGGGCTTTGAGCGTTTCTATTTCACTCTGTACTACTTCGCTCAAGTCCAAAGGCTGCATGACAAGCTCAAGACGGCCTGATTCGATGCGCGAGATGTCTAGCAAGTCATTTACCAGAGCTATTAGCTTCTCGGTATTCCGGCTGACAGTGGTCAAAAATTCGCTTTGAAGGGCGTTAAGTTTTCCGGTATGACCTTCGAGGAGGAGTTTTACGTAGCCTTGTATCGAAGTTAGCGGTGTGCGAAGCTCATGAGAAACTAAAGAGACGAATTCTGTCTTAAGATGGCTTACCTCTTCCAAAGCTCGCCTAGTGACTTCTTCTCTTAGAAGACGTTCATCGAGTATCGCCCTTTGAAGCGCAATTGCTGAAGTGCGAGCAGCGGTCTGAAGTAGTTCTTGCTCACCCGGTCGAAAGCGTCGTATTTTTTTGAAATACAAGCTGAGTACCCCGATTGGTTCATCTGCGGGAATCAAAGGAACGCACACCAATGACTTGTAACCTTCCATGCGAGCGAAATCACGCCAGGCGGCAAATCTGCGATTGCGCGAAATATCTGCTACCGCGCATATTCGCTTTTCTCGAATTGCCACCGCCGCCGGGCTTTGGCCGCTAGGTGTAGCTGGGTCAAGGGTCATTTGGACATTTTCATTTGCGACTTTGGTGTACTCATCCGTAGTTCCATAGATAGCACCAGTCAGCAAAGTAGACCCTTCCTCATCAAGCAGTCGCAGGGAACCAAACTTTGCGCCGAAGGATTGTGCAAGGTGATTGACGATAAACTGGAGCAATGTTGAGACGTCGGCTGTAGATGCTAGATATTCGGCCATGCGATAGAGGATTCTCAATTCTGAGAGCTGCTTGTTTACCTGCTCATATAATCTGGCATTTTCAGTAACGACAGCGGCTTGACTTGCCAAAAGCATCAGCAGACTTTTATCTTCCTCCGTGAAGATTTTCGGCTTACTGCTGCCTGTCATCAGGACGCCAATGGTTTTGTTTTCAAGAATCATGGGCACGCAGAGAAGAGAAGCCACTCTGCCAATTTCTGCGGCATGTTTTTGTGCCTCTGGGTAGGATGCTACGTCGTTTATTATTAGCGGCTTACCTTCCTTGGCGACCTTCCCCAGTATTCCTTCGCCGACCTTCAGCTTGATGTTTCGCATTGTAGAACGGCTGATGCCCAATGTAGTGCCCACCGTGAGCTCGCGCGTTACTGGGTCAACCAATCGTATAATGCTTCTGTCGGTTCCAAGAAGGCGGTTGGCTTGATTGATGATAGCATCGAGAACTGGTTTAATCCTCGGAGAACGGCCTATAGTTTGTATAACATTGAACATTGCATCGAGGGCAATCGCTCTTCGCCTTGCTTCGCGAAGAAGGATGGCATTTTCTATTGCAGCGCCAGCTTGGTTTGCTAAAAGGAATATTGGCTCGATACATTCTGAAAGGAATTGCCTTGAGCGATCCCAAAAAACGGTTAGAACTCCAACGAGTGCTTCCTTGTAAGTTATCTTGACGATGACCGCGGCATCAAGCAAATGACGTTCGGCGGCAATTTTGAGGACTGGGTTTGATTTTAAATCAGTGAAGATAATGGGCTCTAATTCTTTGCCGGTTGTTAAAGGAATCCACTCCTTGGCTCTATCAGCCAAAATGCTCACTATGTCCTGGTCAAGGTTTTGGCTTGCCGCATACGAGAGATTTCCGGAAGTCCGGTCATATAAGGCAAACCAGCTGGCTTTTGCATTGCCCAGCGTTATCGCCGAATTTACGATTGTCCTTATTAGGTCGTCAAGTTCCGGCGATGCAGAGAGCACGCGGCCTATTTCGTAAAGTGTTGCCAGCTCCCATTGAATGTTTTCCATCGTAAACACCGCTTGGGGAGACGATGATTATGAAAGAGATAGGCATTTAGTTAAGATTAGCTACTTGCCGCAAATTAAATTATATCACTACTTCCATGCCATCATAGGCTACTATTATTCCATGGGGTTTGAGAAGTTCTTCGATTTCATCGTGCATCATGCCAATATTATGAGAGAAATGCGTAACAATGAAGGGCCCAGTGGTGTAAGAACCAAATTTCTCCAAACGCTCTTTTAGGCTAAGAACAGTCTTAAAGTTCATATGCCCACCTCCGCCTGGAAGTGGGCCGCAAGTGCACTCGGAAATCACACAATCAATCTTTGTGCTTTCTAGGTAATCCCAAGTATCGTCTTCATATTGGCCTGTATCGCAATTATAGAGTATGGTTTTACTCCCGTCGCTAGCTATGTAGTTTAAGGGTATTTCGCCGCCCTGCATATGGATTGCTCTGAGTGGAGTAAATATCATGTTGCCCGCTTGGATGGGCACGAATGGTTCAATTTTGTGGAGAATAATAGTTTCTCCTTCCAATCGCCCCCAGTGTTCCTTTAGAGTTGAGATTACTTTCTCATTGCCATACACGTGCAGAGCCCCTGTTCGGCCATGTCCGAACGGAGGAATCAGATAATGAAGTTGCTGATGATAGAAATGATCCTCGTGCGAGTGGGTGATAAATAAGTGTTCAAGTTTTGATATGTCAACGTTGAGGATTGCTTCATGGTACCAGGCGTCGGGTCCAAAATCAATGCGATGCTTTTCGCCAAATTGGATGGCAGCACGACTTCTGATATTCTTGCCGCCGAGTTGTCTAGCTTTCCGGCAAGTCTCGCAACTACAGAAGAGTGCCGGCCACCCTTCTGCGGCAGCAGTGCCAAGTATTTTAATGCGCAAGTCAACCTCCGGAGTTATTTTTTATTGATGAACGCCGAAGTGGGGGACTTGCCTTTTCTTCGGCTTCTACTTTTCTAAATTAAACTCGAGGGTAGCTATTTTCCTCCCAGGAACATCGAGAATAACTGAGCCGTCGGATTCCATAGTAAGCTCTGTTCCTGGTTCTTCGTTCAAGTTGACAGTTCGAGCTGATATAGCTTTGTCAACCCTAATTTTTACATTGTGGGCATTTTGCTCGCTTATATTGAAGAATCGCACAATCAATGAATCTCGGTCTTCTGCTTTCTTAATTGCTGTTATAACCAACGAGGGAGCGTCAACTTCAATAAAGCTGTGCTCGGCTGGAAGTTTTCCTTTGTGAACGCCTGTTTGAATGGCGAGCATTTTCACATTGAATTGGTGTGCTTGGCGCCACACCATAGCGTCTTCCCATGTACCCTTATGCGGCAGGATTGCATATTCAAACCTATGCTTACCCAAACATTGTGCGCCAGGCGTGGGTATTGCAGTTGGTGTTTCCCCGCTTCCACTTAGCCGCCCTACGCATCTGAGTAATGTAAGCGCGATAGTTCGCGCCTCATCGTCGTATACTTCATACTCAGGCAAGCCCTTATTTATAATTGTCAATCCCTTTTCGCCATCATTAACGTCCACCCACCAGCGTTGAGGATAAAATGGCGCAGCATCATGCCACTCCTTCGGCGGACGAATTGGCCTAGTGATAACGTCGAATTGTCCTTCTGCGTGCGAGACGTTGGTTTCAATGCCGCTTGGGAAAAGCACTCGAAGGCGGTGGTCTTTAGCTTGGTTTTCAAACTCAGTAATTATATCTACCCTGGGGGACTTGGCTGACACTGTAATCCAAGTAGTTACTGGGCAGTCTACTACCTCTTCAGAGCGCTCCCTTTCGTTGGGTTGTGCAGATTTTGGCAACTTTAGAGTCATATCCAATCGAAATGTTGCAGATATGGGACTGTTGTCTTCTATTGAAACCTTTGGCGCGGATTGGAGGGTGGTAATTTTGCAATCCTTTGTTGGTTGCCGATAATGGTATTCATCGCCTACATCTCCGCCATCCTCAAGAATTCCAAGGCTGCTGTATACCAGGCCGTCTTCTGCCTCGCCAGCCTCAGCCTGCTTGTCCAAAAGTGTGATGGCTCCTTCGAATATATTTACCGCTATTGTTTCATTGGATAGAACACCTTCCCAGTAAAGTTGATTAGTGAGGCAATTTTCGAATTTAGGAATCCTTGGCACAGGATTAATGGAGTAGGTTTTATAGCCACATGCCGGCACGTTTTCTGCGATAAACTCAACTAGAAACCGCCTGACCATGACCGAGCGCGGAAGTTCAATCGGGGATAGCACTTGTTTGGCAGCAATGCTTCGTTCAAGAAGTTTATACGGAATGCGCTTTCCATGAGGGTCAAGTATCTCAATTGCCTTGACGTCTTTTGAATAATCAATAGTCGGCTCCCCCCTAACGGGCTCGCCAAGTGGAAATTCAATGGTTGCTGTTACCCTATCCGTACGTGGCCAACTGAGCGGATTAAAGACAACCAGGCTTTCGTGAAGCGTGTTTATTGCAGAGGCTAGGTATTCTAGACTTCGATTGGTAAGTTCCTGGGCAATTTGTTGGACTTGAGCAAACCTCGCCATCATTTCATTGTGAACTTGGTCGATGCTACAGCCGCAAATACTGTCGTGAGGATGATTTTGCATTAGCAACTTCCAAGTGTAGCACAGAAAGTCGGATGGATATTCATTGCCAATCATCCAGGCAAATGAAGAGAGAGGCTCTGCATATTTTTCCAACCATATCTCACACTCATTATTCGCCTGTTTTAAATAAATGCGGCTGGAGAGAGTGCCTGCGAGTACTGATTCACCTCTGTCCTCACGGAGCTCACCTCTGATTACTTGAAGCTCCAACTTATTTTTCTCAATATCCCTTTGAACGGCTTCGATATATGCGGGCAGCGTACTATGGACGAGTTTGTCTTCCTTTAATTGTTCATTGACCCGCTGAATGATTTTGGAGAGACCCTCTTGCGGCTCAAGGTGGTCGACGCCGTTCATTAAAAGAAGTTGCGACGTTGTAGCATGGGGCGCCATCATATCTCGGATGCGTTTTGTGTATTCGACTGCTTCCTCTGTATCTGAAGGGAATCTTTGCGCGTTGTTGTACCAGAAAGCCATTAGGGAAGCGAGAACCTGTGAACCATCGGGCGATTCCCAGATAAATTCCATTTTTCTGCCGTCAGTGAGTTGAAGCCCTCGTCCGAATATGCAGCTTTTTATCCCAAACTCTTGCAGAATCTGAGGCATCTGAGATACGTTGCCGAACTGGTCTGGGAGATAGCCGACCTTCATTATGTTGCCAAACTTCGATGCAATGCGGTGGCCTATCAGTAGATTTCGAATTGTGGATTCACCGCTTACCAGGAACTCGTCATTTAGCTGATACCATGGACCAATGAGTATTCGTCCTTCCTGAATATATCTTCGGAGCTTTTCTTCGTCCTGCGGTCGAATTTGAAGATAGTCCTCTAAAATTATCGTTTGCCCATCGAGGTTGAAGTGTTTAAAATCTGGGTCGGTGTCAAGGATATGAAGCAAGTGGACGATGAGATCCACAAGCCTAATGCGAAATTGCTGAAATGTTAGATACCACTCGCGGTCCCAATGAGTGTGGGAGACCACATGCATGGTATAACTCATCAAATCCCTCCATTTCAAATTCTTTGAAAAAGGCGTGCTTCAAAGGCACGCTTCTCATGTTTGTTCGAATTGTGCTCTTATGTGCGTTCCACCTTAGAACTAGTATTTTGCTTTACCTATGACCTCAATCTCGCGTCCGAGTAACCGGTACACCGTTACTGTATTCGTCCGAGGATTGGCAACCGCGAACATTGGAGTATCCGGATACCCAGTGAGCTGGGTAATAGCAGGAGTAATAATTTTTGCCGATGGCAGCAGCCAAGCGCCTAGTACGGCTCCAACAAGCAGCGCAATTAGCGAGATAAGCAAGTATCTAGCCCACATGGTTTCTCCTCCTGCCAACCGTACCATTCTTGTATACAGCTGGCTTTTCCTTCTTACCCAACATGCTGCTGTTACAATCAAGTTAGCTAACTATTTTGGTTTGTAAGCGAATTCCACGTGTTTTATGGAAGAATGGAAAATGTAAATAATAACTATGAGGAGCATATGTTCCTTGTTTTTGGCTAAATGGCATGCTAAACTATCGTTGGATGGTAAAGTTACTCAGTGCTCTGTGGCTGGGGGTGAAACATCCTGCCAATGCTGGGCGTCAGAATTTATGAACACAGTAGGCAAGGGTGGAGCATCTGCACTATGTTGTATCAACGTGCTTTGGTATATGCACTTTCCATAGCGTTATTAATTGGATTTCTCTGCCCTGTCGCCTTTGGACAGGAGCTAGCAGGGCGAACGGCAAATATTAGTTCCTCGGCGAACCACTATGCGGCGAGCTCTGTCAGCGGATTACAATCTCTCACAGGTGTAGTTGACGTCTTCCTTGGCAAAAACACAAAGGGACCTTACTATTTATCCTGGCGGCCGATTGAGGAAGGTACTGAGAACGTCCAGCTTAATGGTATTCGACTTCAGCGAGGGAAAGATTACACTGTTGACTGCTCTTCTGGAACAATTGCTTTCTCCGAACCTGTTGACGAAAAAAGCATCATTCGCGTTGAGTATTCCCGTGACCCGAAAAAAGCCGTGCAGAATACCGCGCCAACGGTACTTCCGATGACATACGATCTTCTCAAAAAAGAGAATTCGAGTCTCCAATTGCTTGGCTTATATAAGCAAGGTGATCCTAATAAGCAGAAATCAGCAGACTTAACGGTTTTCGGTTTCACCGGCGAGCGAAAATCTAAGGAATCTACTATATCCTCAATGTTTCTTTACGGGAGCGGTGGCGGCTCCGGTGGACTCAATTCAGACAAGTCTTTTCTTGACCAGGCGGCGCTTAAGTTGGGCGGTTCTACCAATACAGACAATTTCCAACTAAGAACCTCTTACATGAGAGTCGGAGAGCATTTTGCTGGCGCAAAGGAATACAAGCTCCAGCAAGGCTCTGAAGCAATGGACTTGCTTGCAACATACAAGCCAACGGATATTCTTACCCTAAGTAGTTCATTCACGCGTAGCGAGAACCTCAAGGAGGAAAAGAAGGGCGAGGTTCTTTCTACCAGCGAGCATAAAATAATTGTTGACCCCAAGGATTCGTCCAAGCTGACCCTGTCGCATAAGGAAGTAAACAAGGAAAAACCTGATGTAGCTGAACAAAAGACTATCACCGACAGGCTTCAGCTTGAAGGCAAGCTGGGTGAGAGCACCTCAGCTACAGCAATCCATGAGACGACGAGTACTCTGGTAGGAGATGTTGGCAGCAAGGTGACAACAAATGAGCTAATGCTTAATACTGCTGCTGCACCAAATGTGGCGGTTAAGAGCAAAATCATGCAGAAAGACTCCAGCGAGACTGGCGAAGAAGTAAGATTAAATTTCGATGTAGACGCAACACCGTCGAAATTAGTGGGAATCAATCTTGGTATCAGCCACATAGATGCGGATACAGCTGGGCGAGACGATTCTCAAACCCTTAAGCTTACGGCAAACCCAAGCTCGCGTTTAAGCTTCGAGATGGGTTTTGCGCGCAGAGACTCTTCCCAGAAGGGCGATGAGGAAGGTCAAACCTTGAAGCTTACATCTAATTTGACGCAGAAACTTAAGCTGGAAATGGATTACGCAAACCTTGACTCGAGCATCGGAGAGTCAAGGGAGGTTGGAAACCTACGTCTCCAAACCTCGCCTATGGAATATATGACAATATTTGCAGCCCTCGGCCAGCAGGAGATTGGCGATGTTCGCAGTTTAAGCAGGGAGGCTCGGATGGAGTTGCGTCCATTCAAGCATACTGCCTTGAGCGGCGGCTATAAAGAAATCGAAAGTAACGGTTCTACAGTTGCCCGGGTTACGGAAGTTAGCGCTTCCACAAAACCAGCGGATTTTGTAGAATTCTCGGGCGCGTACAAGCAACGCGAGGCGGACAATCAAGAAGACATTGATTCTCTGAACCTAACTTTGAAGCTTGATGCAGGTGGGCCATTCAAATTCTTTGGCACGTACGTATCGAATCCGGAGGAGAAAGGCATCGTCCAGCGAACTCTTAGGCAGACGCTTGGACTCACATCTGACCTCGGCAGGCTAAGGTTGCGTGGTGGTTTAACTCTGAAGGACGATTACATGGTTAGCAAACGCAGCGAAATAACCGAAGTCGGCATGGATTACCGCCTGTCTCCAAGGTCTACGATTTCAACCGGATACAAGCTTGATGAATACGTTGGGCAAGGTGTGCTAGACACAACGAGTTACTTCTTGGGCTATACTCGCCGTGTTGGTTCAGATTTCAACCTATATTTGGGCGGAAAGTTGACAACATACGATGGCGACATGGCCTTGATGGAAAACCGCACCGAATATGAAGCTGAGGCGAGACTCGGAATAAAGTTCTAACGACCTTATGTCTTAGGAATTCTCAGCAAAAAGGAGGCATTAAGTGCCACAAACCGAATTAAGACCAATTGCTGGAGCTTGCAGGCATCTCAGAGGCCGATATAAGGTTGAGCAGAGAGGACGCTCGCCAGTCCCCGAGCTTGAACTAATAAGATATGAGTGCGAGCGTAAGTATCCAGTTGAGAGCGATGAAGAAGTGGAGAAATGCATGGCAGCAAGACTTGAGTGCTGGCGTGAAGCGGGCGTGTCTGAAAAAAGAGAATCGTCCGCTGAAGAAACTTCTTGATTCGTAATCTGCAAATAATTTATGGACTTATCATAAACAGATAGGGCTTGGTATCGGTTGGCTTTAAATCTATCCAATACCAAGCCCTATCTGCGTTGTTTTAAGGCGAGGAGAAGGAGGCTGCTCTTTGCCGACGTTTGGGCTGTCGTTTTTTCTTCTTCTACGCCGCTAGTGTTTGCATTGAGATTGATTGTTGTGCTACAAGTCTTTTGATATCAAGGCCGGACCAGGTCAAGGCGATTTCTTCTGTTAGGCGCGGACTTAGAAGTTCGGAGTTTATTTCTGCCCTCAAAATTGTATCAGACTCATCGTGTACTGCGATTTCGTCGTCCATATGCCGACCTTCTGGCAAATTGAATCCTGGTCCAAGTACCGACCCAAAGACTTTTGCGTTTCTACCGACAGTAGTTTTAGGGCTCAAGATGCTGTGGGTTATATGGGCTTTTTCGTCTACCAGACTCAGATCGCCGATAACTGCAAATCTCCCAAGTGAGGCATTGCGGCGGACAGTTGTGGCGTTGCCGACGTAGCAAGGCCCCGAAAGTTTTACCGATGGATGAATATCTGAATTAGCCCCTAACCATATTCCATTGGCAACTTGGTTTGCTGGGAGGTTGAGCTTAACCTTTCCAACCAGCGCATCAAAATGTACGTTTCGGTACTGCGCTAAGTTGCCTACATCACACCAATAGCCCTCTGTTCTGACAGCATAGAATGGCTCTTGATTCTGAAGCAACCTGGGGAATAAGTCTTTGCTAAAATCATAAAAAGCGTCATATGGTATTGAGCTCAATACCTCCGGCTCGAGCACGTATATGCCGGTATTGACGGTGTTTGTAAAGACTTCTGAGGGACTGGGTTTTTCGATAAAGCGCTTAATCTTACCGTCTTTGGCGGTTTCAACTATTCCAAATTGTGTGGGGTTTGTAACCTCATAGAGCAACATTGTAGCAATGGCTGACTTTTTACGATGAAACTCAATTGCGGCTGTTAGGTCAAGGTCGGTTACTGCGTCGCCCGAGATAACGAGAAAAGTTCCATTAAGTACAGGCTGGATTCTCCTCAATCCGCCGGCTGTTCCTTTAGGTGTATCTTCAAGCGAGTACTGGATGTTTACGCCCCATCTAGAGCCCCCTCCAAAATAATCAATGATTTGTTCTGCCTTGTACGCTAGTGTGATTACTATGTCGCGGATGTCATGTCGTTTTAAAAGCTCAATTGTGTGTTCTAAAACCGGTTTATTAAAGAGGTTGACCATTGGCTTGGGAGTGGTAGAGGTAAGGGGGTGAAGGCGCGTTCCCTTGCCGCCGGCAAGAATCACAGCTTGCATACGGTATACCTCCTTGGGGTTGTGTTAGTTAGTTTGCCCAGCAAAATTACCAGCATCTTTGCATGAGGCTCGTAAAAAAATTATCGGTTGAAATCATGCAAAAACTCAGGATATTTGGAGGTTATTTGCGAACAATATTTTCGGAGGCCCAATCTTAGCCTTTATAAAGTTTGACAAAACCCTAGCTTCTGGGTGTTAAGAAATGCCATTTGGACAATAGCTCCAAATCCATCAGGAGGTAAAAAATGTCTATCGTTACTGGAGTCATAGGTTGTGGGAGTTTTGCTCGCGGTATTCATCTTCCGAATCTAGCTAAACTTCCCCAATTTGAACTTAGAGCTGTTGCGGACTTAAATATCGAGCTTGCAGAAAAGGCGGCAAAAGATTTCGGAGCAAGTTACAGTACTTCCGAGTATGAGCGCCTTCTAAAAGACGGTGATATCGAGCTTATTGTAATTTGCACGCCTCACAACAGCCATGCTTCCTTAGCATTAGAAGCCCTGAAGGCAGGGAAGCATGTTCTTGTAGAAAAGCCCATGGCATTAAAGTTGGAAGAAATTCCTCCGCTTGCCCAGGCAGCTAAAGAATCCGGCCTGGTGTTTTCTGTTGGGCTAAACCGAAGATACTCTCCGCTAGTTCAGGAGGCAAAGAATCTTATGCGAGAGCGCTCCGGGCCTGCTATGCTTAGCTATCGGATAGTTGACCAGCTTTGGAAGCATCCGTGGGCGCTTGACCCTGAAATTGGTGGCGGGCGGATTCTTTCTGAAACAGTTCATGTTTTTGATGTTTGCTCTTACCTATTGAATTCAGAACCCGTTCGCGTGTTCGCCGAGGGTGGAGCGCTCACCCATCCAGATATGCCCGAAACTCAGGACAATGCGGTCATGGTTCTGCGATTCGACGATGGCTCAATAGCTTCAATTGTTCATGGGGATTTGGGAAACGCTGCCTATCCAAAAGAGCGCATTGAAATGTTCATTGGAGAGCGGACCATTGTAATCGACAATTTCGAGCGTCTTGAAGCCGTTGGATTTGGCGAGCCAATCCAGATAACATTACCCGAGGTTGACAAGGGGTTTTTGCAGGAACTTCAAACACTTGCATGCGCAATCAAAGGAAATGTTTCAAGTGATTTGGTGACAGTCGTTGATGGCACTCGTTCAGTTTTATGTGCGGTTAGGGCAATAGAATCAATCAAGACTGGTTTGCCACAAAATGTTGACTTAAAATCCATCATCTAAGAGTGGAGGTTTTTGAATAATGCGTAAAGTTCGCGTCGGCACCGTTTCTTTTCTTGTGGACGAACAACCGCACACAATAGAGCAAAATATTGAAAGGGGCAAGGCATACATTGATGAAGCAGCTGCACGAGGGTGCGATATTGTGTGCCTGCCAGAACATTTTAGCACAGTAAATGTTCGCTTTGACAAAAATGATGTGCTGAGAGGTGCAGAAAGCATACCAGGTCCTTTATCCGATTGCCTTTCAGCCAAAGCTTCTCAATACAAGATGTATATTGTGGCGAACTTCCCAGTCGTTGACGAAGGAAAACGATTTAACCAAACAACATTCTATGGGAGAGATGGAAGCATAGTAGGCAGGTACCGCAAAGTCCAGCCGACGGCGAGCGAATACATGGTGCATAATGTTATCCCAGGGGACGACCTCCCCGTCTTTGAGCTTGATTTTGGAAAAGTTGCGTGTATAATCTGCATGGATATTTATTTTCCTGAGATTGTGCGGATTTATTCTCTAAAGGGCGCAGAAATTGTATTTTGGCCTACCGTTGCGCATGGACCCAGCGAGTTCAACCTGGAAACACAACTTTGTGCACGAGCAATGGATTACTCTGTCTACATGGTGGAGTCGAACTTGTCCATGAAGCCCCCATATGCACCATATTCGGGAAGATTTTATCCGGGCAGAGCAAGGATTGTAGACCATGACGGGCGCATTATTGCCGATACAGGCCATCGCCCTGGTATTGCGGTCGCTGATATTGACCTTGATGAGCCACGGCTTGGGTCACAGATTGTGGGAATACGCGAGCCGGATGTAATGAAAGAAGACCTTGCCCGATTGGTTAGACTTGATCTCTACGCTAGTGAGTTTACTGTTTTAGATAAAGTTAGGAATAGAGTGTATTAGCAGAGAAAGCCGCCCCATGGTGCTTGTCCTCTTACTTTGCCGGGGTTGTCCCTCCAGTTTGCTGGTCTAAGCCTTCGAGAGCTTGTCTAGCCAACGAATATGTTGGATCCAATCCCAGTGCCCGCAAGTATTCTTCCTTAGCCCCAGTTAGGTTATTTGCTTTGTGGTATGCTACGCCTAGGTTGTAATGCACTTTTGGCGAAGTTGGTGCAACGTCAACCGCTTTTTCCAACACTTCGATGGACTTGTCGAGTTGATCTAGCTTTGCATAGGCATAGCCTAAGTAGAGGTGAATTTCTGGGTCTTTTGGATTTTCTCTCAGGGCCTCTTCAAGGAACTCAATGCTTTCATTATATAGGCCTTCGCGCAGCAGTTGAGAGGCCTTTTCACGAGCCGATGGTTCGGTGGGCGTCATTTTTAAACGCCTCCTTTGGGGAGTTTGGGTTGCAAAAGCAAATATTGTTTTGCACCTATAATCAATTCGGCGCTTAATACATATTTCCTTCTGTCAAGTCAAAATCTTAAGAAATCAATCGGTGCTTTTCGAAAATAAGGCTGCTTCAAGTAGTTTTGATTATGTGAGCTTTAATTTGGGTAGACAGTTACAAGTTGTTCGAATTTAGGTGATGCTGATGATAATGAAAATACTTTTGCCGACCGATGGATCGCCGTTTGCGATTAGAGCCGCTGAGTTCGCGGCTGACTTGGCTAAGCGGTATGGGGCTGCTGTTACTGTAATTACTGTAGTTGAAATGCCGCTTCGAATTGGGTTGTCTATAGATTCGCACGAAGACGGGGACCTGCGAAAACATTTGGAAATGCATGCTAAGGGAATACTCGAGGACACAAGGCGTGTTTTTGAGCAGGCGGAGGTTGAACCGAAAGAAGAGATTGTTTTTGGGTCTGCTGTGTCGTCAATACTGCGTTATGCTCGTGAAGGCTCATATGATTTGATTGTGATAGGTCGCAGGGGCGCTGGCACGAGCGCAATTGAGCAGATTCTCCTTGGAAGTGTTGCTGAGGGTATTCTACATGAGGCCACATGTTCAGTGTTGTTAGTACCTGCAAAGTAAACCGCTTAACTAGAACCGCCATGCGGCTTGCAGGAGATAAGTTACTTCGTTTTCGTCTTCAATAAGGATGGTAAAATCTGTCCTTCGCGAAAGCGTATAGCTTATCCCAAGGCTATTGAATAGGCGGTTTGAGACCAACGATCTGCTATAAGTTAGTGATAGCTTCGGGGTCAACGACGTGCTTACATTTAAAATTAATGGTATATCAAACCCGGGCTCAATTGCTATGACAAATGGCCCTGTTTCAAACTCTTCAAAAAGGGTTGGAAGTGCTGCTCCTAAAAGAATTTGTGGAAGCTGCCTTTGCAAAACCTGCCCGAAAGGCTCACCTCTTAGAAACGCCTCGATTTGTGTTGGTTGAAAGACTAAGCCAAGTGCTTGTTCTCTAGTTAAACCAGGTGGCGAGCTTGTTACATCTATATCGAGATTGCCGATTAGTCCTGAAATGTCAAAGTTTACAGTATACCGGGTGATTCGACCTGTTGCAGGCGAAACAGTGGTAATTCGGGTATTTGCTACCACATCAACGCTAATTCTAGACTCTGGTGGCTGGAAGACAAGAGTGGCAGTTCCGCCGGGCGCCAAGTTGAAGGTTCGCCCAGGATAACTCAGAGTGCCCTTTCTAATTGCAAAAGTTCCAACGATTGTTGGTTGGCTGAGATTTCCGCTTACATTGAGTGGGCCTACTATGCTGGCAGTAAGTTGCCCACGGCGAACCTCTACGTTTTCAGCCAGGGTCAAAGAAATGTCAAACCTTGGATTAAACATTTTGTGGACTGTTGGCGTAAAAGATGGCGGCATTTCTGGAGGAGCTTCCATAAGAGCATTGTTTACAACAATCTGCCCTTGGATGAGCGGGGAAGGCAACTCGCCCGTCACAGTTACTTGCCCGGTAGCGCTGAGCCGCATATGTTCGTCATATGCACCAGTAATGTTGGAGGTACGAAGGGTCAGGTCATTAAGCACCACGAAGTTTGTGAATACGGCTGAGGACAAATTGGGGAACACTATATTTCCGCCAACATAGAATGTTCCGCCTGACGATGATGCGCCGGTAAAATGGTCGATAAGCAACACCGAGTTTTCAAAAGTTGCGCTCACTCTCAGGTTGGTGAAGTCGTTTTCGAATCGGTCTAATCTTATGACACCATCTTTAACTTCAAGGTTGCCCTTCAGCTGTGGGTTTTCAAACGTTCCAGTTACCAGGAGGTTCATATCCAGGCTTCCGCTTGCGGCTTTGATTAAAGGGGTTAGATTTTCAAATATTGAAAGGTCGTGCTTTGGGATTTCAACTTTGATGTCAATAGGTTGGTCAGCAGGAATTCCCAGTGGTTTGAAGTTAAACGGAATCGACCCTGAAATAACAAGAGAGTTCGAATTAGTTGTGGCTATAATGCATTCTGAAGACAGCCGGTTGGTGGCGATTATGAGCCGGTCGGCTGTGACATTGTCGAAAAATAAATTGCGAATGGTGACATTTTTCGCTTCTGTGGACATTTCCACAACTGGCGCGTTTGTAGAGCCCGTTGCGGTTAGGGTAAATGTGAGTTTTCCGTCAAGGTCGGGTTGATGGAGAAGCTGCCCTAATATTTTGAGAGGGACATCCTCGCCACTGCCTGTAATGTTAATTGTCTTGTTGGGACCAATTGAGCCTTGAATGCTGGCCGTGTGGCTTTCCGAATTTAGCTGAAGTTGGTCTATAAGCCAAATGCCTTCTGAAAGGCGAGCGCTAGCATTGATTATTCCAACTTCTTGCCCTCCGATAATAACATCTAACCCAGTGAGACTTATATTTCCCGAAGGGTGTCCAAAAATGTTGGTAAACAAAGCGTTGGCTGTTATTAAACCTGATGTTGGTTTGGGAATTGATTGGAGAAACGACCGAAGCTCTTTGCCTTGGTCGGTGTCTATTATTGGTGCATTCTGAAGCACGGCAAGTAGGCGTTCTATGCTAAGCGATGTTGTTGAAGTTAGTAAGTCAAGTGATTTAGGTGCTTTAGTATAGTTTGCTTGAGAAATTTCCACAACGCCTGTTTGAAAGGAGAGAATTGCTTTTGACAAAAGAAGCCGATTGCGGTTCCATGAGAGATTCGCAGATAATTGCTCAAAAGGTTGGCTATTGATTATGGGAGCGCTTGACTCAATCATGGCGGAAATAGTTGGATTATTGAGTGTTCCAGTAATCGTTCCGCCAAATGAAACAGGACCGTCAAGCGTGAAATATGGTTTGAGGATTGGGTTCAGTAAACTAAGCATTAAGTTCTCACCTTGAAGGTTTGCCTCGATTCTGCCAGACGTTCCAATCGTTCCACTTCCAGTTATGAGCATCTCGCCTCTTTTAGCGTAAAACCTATTAATGGCAGTCTCGCGTCCAACAGTATTTAGCGTCAACCGTGCCTCGTCTATAGGTATGTTGGAGACAGTGGTATTGAGAAGTGCGACTTCACCTTCGGCCATCAGGTTGGGATAACTTCCTGTAATTGTTAAGTCCGCAGAGGCAGTTCCACTTGCTTGCAAAGGTATGTTAAACAAGGTGACCAATTGCGGCAGAGGTAGTTGACGTCCTTTCAAACTTAATTCTGCTCTTGGAGGACGTTGTTTCGCAATAATAATCTGTCCGGAGGTTGTTATCTCAGCTTCCCTGGCCCTAAGTTTTGGGTTTTCCAACATTAATTCTTGGCGTGTAGCGGCAAGTTTGCCAGTAACAAAATCATATTCGAACCCAAGTAGGGTTCCTTTGTAGAGGTTTATCTGCCCAGCAAGTTTAGGATTAGATATTGTGCCAGAGAGTGTGCCTTCGAAATTAGCAATGCCAGCAAGCTGTTCATAACCGAATGGTTGTAGAAGAATTGGCAAGCTAATGTTGCTAGCATAGACTTGCAGATTAAGGATACCGTCATTAGTTAAGCTTCCAGTTGCTTTGACCTGTCCTTTTAATGTGTTAATCGCTGCATGCCTTATCAATATTGTGCGATTCTGCAGTAAAATGCTCCCTGTTCCTTTTTCGATTAAGATGCCAGGAGCGATGCTTTGGCTTATGGTTACTTCAGCCTGTGCTAGTTTTGGTCCGGTGAAGACAATATCTGCTCGGCCTTGGCTTACCAATAAGTTGCCAAGTTTACCACTCTGTACATTAACCACCACGTTTGCCTTGCGGAGTCTTCTTAGGAAGTCAATTGAAAATTCCGCATCGGCAAACCCTGAAATTGGTTCGCGAAATTGAGGCTGAAAGGCAGCAAGGCTTATGCCTAATATTTTACCCGAAGCCGTGATGCGGTTACTTCGGACAAAAATACGCGAACTCAGTAGAATGTTTCCTTTGTATGCTCTTCCAACTAGCCTGTTAATGGTTATGACGCCGTCACGATAAAATCCTTGCGCAGATAGGTTGGTTAAATTTTTGCCCAGTATGACTGCGTGAGGAACTGTTATTGCGGCTTTTATCACGGGGCGCTGAGTCGTTCCTGTGATTAAGGCGCTCAGCTTGGCGGGAGATGGCCAGCGTAAGTTGGGCAATCTTGGAAGTGGCTTTACGGTTTTTTGGATTGTTTCGAGGTTGAGTCTTTCAGATGCAATAAGCAAGCGGAGCCGGCTAGGTGTTAAGCCATGTATTTCCCCTTGTACTGTGAGCGGTGAATTGTTTAGATGTCCATGACCAGTTATGGTTAAGTTAGTGCCAACAAATGCAATATCTGCTGTAAATGCGCGAATAGGCGATACTAGATATGGACTCGTAATGCTTGAGTTTCGAAGATTAACTTTTCCACGCGTAGTAATCGCTTTACCTTTTGGTTGGAATAGCACCACCCTAGCATCAAATCTACCTTTGCTAATGCTCCAAGAGTGTATATCTGTGAGGTAGTCAAGCCAATAAGCGGCATTTGCGTTTGAAATTCTTAAGGTTAGATTGGTTGTTGGTGTATTTAATCCCCACTTACCGAAGGCTCTAATGGCTTTAAGTTTTTGGGTCGAACCTTGTCCGGCAAGGTCTATAAGAAACCATCTGGTGGGGCCAAAATCTAAGCTTCCAGATATGCCTTTTAGTGTGTTAGTTTCAGGCAGTTTGGAAAGGCGAGCGGCATAGTCTACAATGCTGAGGTGGGCGGATTGGATGAGTACCTTCCCCCTAAAACGCTTTTCAGGCGGGGCTAGCGGAAGGCGAAGAAGATCTTCGAAGTTCCAAACACCATGCTTGTTTCTTGCTAATCTTAGGCGGGGATTTATCAAAGTTACAGTTCTAGTGTTGCGAGCAAGATTTCCATTAAGGACAAAGCGGATGAAATTTATGCGAATTACCACGCGTTCGGCGGTAAAAAAGGTTCCTTGCTCAAATGATTTGCCGTTGGCAATGCGAAGTCCAGTTATAATTAGAGTTCCGAGATTGCTAATTCTTGTAGACTTTACGCTGACTTGCCTATGGATATTTCTTTCTAACTCAGCTTCGACAGCCCGTGGAAGCAAGTTAAGAAACCGGTTAATCTGATTTGATATGGCAACCAATAGTATCCCCGCAAGAACAACGAGAGCTACGACAGTTATAAAAATGGGTATTCTTGGCCGCATAAGTAACGCTCCCGTGTGAATAGTTATATCTGAAATACCCAGCAGTTGCTTATTCCTATTACTAATCCGCAAAACAGATATGAGCCTCCTTCGAATTTCAAGATACATTCCAACAAATCGGCGCTAGCCAAGTTTTATGCCGAGGGATTCAGTTTCGCACTCATTTGTGATGGGTAACTGGTATATGAATAGTGTTGGCCAAGATAATGCTGAGTTTAAGGCAAACTACAGGAAGCGTGAGAAATGGGAGGAGTACCAATGGCTACTAGATACACCGAAGTTTCTGCAGATGAGTTAAGACGCTTTTGTGACCCAAATACCTTAAGATTCGAGACAACCAATGACATACCTGTGCTTGAGGGAACAGTCGGTCAGGACCGGGGTGTTAATGCTCTTAACTTTGGGTTTGATATTAAAATGCGTGGTTTCAATCTCTATGTCTCGGGTCCTACAGGCACTGGTCGAAATTCGACGGTTCAGGCGTTTCTTGCGGAGCAGGCGAAAACCGAACCCGTGCCAAATGACATTTGCTACGTGAATAACTTTAAGGAGCCAGACAAGCCAAACGCCATCTTTCTGCCGCCTGGGATGGGGACTCAGCTTGTTAGAGACATGGACGAACTTGTGGAGGCGGCGAAAAGGGAAATCCCTCGAGCATTTGAGGACGAAAATTACGAAAAGCGGAAGAATGAAATTTTAAATGAGGTTCAGCAGCAACGTGGAAAAATGCTTGCTGATTTGCAGAAACAAGCTGAACAGATGGGCTTGGCAATGGAGGTAACGCAAATTGGTATAATCACTGTTCCTCTAATGCATGGAAAGCCAATTTCACGCGAGGAATTCGAGCACTTGCCGGATGAGGTAAAGGAAGAGATTCAGAGGCGTAGTGAAAAGCTCCAGGAAATGATTCGGCAGAGTCTTGCCAAGGCGAGAAAATTGGAGAAAGAAGCTAGTGAGCGAATTGCCCGTCTTGACCGTGAAGTTGCATTGTTCGCAATAGGTCATCTTCTGGATGAGTTGTTCGAAAAGTATAAGGAGCATGAGGAAGTTGTTGAATACCTTGGGCAAGTGCGAGATGACATGATGGACCATTTGGAAGATTTCAAGGCACCCGAGAAAGCAAAGGTTTCAATTCCTGGCCTTGAAGAACTTCAAGCAGGGCCATCTTTTGAGCGATATAGTGTAAATCTTATTGTTGATAACTCGGAACAAAAGGGCGCGCCGATTGTAGTTGAAAACAATCCCACTTATTACAACTTGATTGGTCGCGTAGACTTCAAGGCGCGGTTGGGGGCTTTGGTGACAGATTTTACGCAAATCAAAGCTGGCGCGCTCCACAAGGCAAACGGCGGCTATTTGGTATTGCAAGCCCTTGATGTACTTCTTAGCCCAATGTCGTGGGACGCATTAAAACGCACGCTTCGGAGCGGCGAAGTACGTATAGAGAACATCGCAGAATATTATGGCTTGATTCCTACATCAACTTTGAAACCAGAACCAATCCCGGTGGATGTTAAAGTTATTCTAATCGGCAGTCCGTTGGTTTACCATATACTCTACGCAGTGGATGAAGATTTTCGCAAGCTTTTCAAGGTAAAAGCCGACTTTGATATCGAGATGAAGCGCACAGATGAAAACATTGAAAAATATGCTCAGTTTATCGCAGCTAGAGTGAAAGAATGCAATCTCCGGCCGTTCCATAAGAGCGCAGTGGCGAAAGTAGTGGAATATGGTTCGCGCTTAATTTCAGATAAGGAAAAGCTTTCCACCAGGTTTATTGAGATTGCAGACCTAGTTAGCGAGGCGAGCTTCTGGGCTAGCAAAAATGGCAATGCCGTTGTCATGGCAGAAGATGTCCAAAAAGCAATTGAAGAGAAGGTCTACCGTTCGAATTTGATTGAGCAAAAGATCCAAGAGCTAATAGAACAGGGTGTAATAATGATAGATACCGATGGCGCTGTCGTCGGCCAGGTGAATGGTCTTTCCGTTTACCAAATTGGCGACTATACGTTCGGTCGGCCTTCAAGAATCACGGCTCGGACATTTATTGGCAAGGCTGGGGTAGTTAACATTGAGCGCGAAGTCAAACTCAGCGGGCCTATTCACAACAAAGGAGTCATGATTCTTTCAAGCTATCTGGGATCGAAATTTGCGCATAATAAGCCTCTCACCCTTAGCGCGAGTCTCACCTTTGAACAGTTATATGAAGGTGTCGAGGGAGATAGCGCATCAAGCGCGGAGCTTTACGCTTTGCTGTCAAGTCTTTCTGATATTCCAATCAAGCAGGGAATTGCTGTTACTGGTTCCGTCAACCAAAAAGGCGAGATTCAGCCAATTGGTGGTGCGACGGAAAAGATTGAGGGATTCTACGCCGTTTGTAAAGCAAAGGGTCTAACAGGCGAACAAGGTGTAATCATCCCACATCAAAATGTTCGCCATTTAATGCTGAAGGAAGAAATAGTTGATGCTGTGCGGGAAGGTAAGTTTCATATTTGGCCCATTAAAACAATAGAAGAAGGGATAGAGATTCTTACAGGTGTTCCAGCGGGAGAGAGAGATTTAAAGGGAAATTACCCTCCAGATACAGTTCTCGGCCGTGCAGACGCAAAGCTTCTGCAGTTTGCAGAGGTTGTCAAAGAATACGGTCAAGCCCCTGAAGAGGAAAGGCCAGAGGAGAAAGAAGAGGAAGAGCGCATTGCAGCTAGTGGCCCTGAAGAGAGGATATTAAAATAGTAAAATATGCATGTTTACAATGGGGATTAGGGATGAAACGATGGCCCAATCCCCATTGTGTCATGCTGCGACTAGGTTTATCTTTTTTCCTTCTAAGAAGCTCATGATATTCTCTTCTGTTGTTTGCATTATGCGAAGAAGAGCTTCCTCGGAATAAAATCCAATGTGAGGTGTGATAACAACGTTGTCACGGTGGAGAAGGGCATAGCTTAAAAGTATTTCTCGGAGTTTCTCACGTGGCAGCTTTTGAACCAGCAGGGCAGTTTCTTCTTTCACTGATTCTTCGCCTTCAAAGACGTCGAGTCCCGCACCACTTAGAATGCCTTGGTCGAGTGCCGTTAGGAGAGCTTCCGTCTCGACTATTGCTCCCCTAGCGGTATTTATCAAAATTGCTCCATGCTTGATGAGATTTATATTGCTGCTATTTATCATATGATAAGTTGCATTAGTGAGAGGAACATGCAAAGTTATAATGTCCGAGCGCTGAAGGAGATCCTCGAACGGGACATAGGTGAATCCCAGAACCTCTGCTAGCAGTGGTTCTTGGCGAACGTCATATACAAGAACCTCCATTCCAAATCCTTTAGCAATGCGTACTACATGCAGACCAATTCTTCCGGCTCCGACGACGCCAATGGTCTTGCCTTTCAGGTCGAAACCACGCAAGTTCTCAAGCGAAAAGTCAAGTCGCGAAGTGCGCATTGTTGCCTTGTGAATTTTGCGAGAAAGAGAAAGAATCAGTCCGAAGGCATGTTCGGCAACTGTATTTTCGCCGTAAAACGGGACATTCGCTACAGCAATTCCCCTCCGCTCGCATTCTCGAAGGTCAATGTGGTCGTAACCTGTCGAGCGGGTAGCGATCATTCGTAACTTTGGTAACTTGTCAAGCGTTGGTTTCTTGAGGTCGGAATATATGAAGACTGACACGATTTCTGCATCTTCAGCCAGGACTGCTGTATCTTCGGTTAGTCGCTCGCGGTAAAGCCGAGGATTGTATTCTTTTAGGCGGCTTGTTCGAATGAATTCGTCCTCCCAATCTTCGGCTTCAAAAAAAACAATGAGGTTATTTTGCTTTGCTTGACCGCCCTCAAGAACTATCAGCTTCTTTTCCATCTAACGCTTAAATCCTCCTTAACACTGCGTATGCCTGGCGTTCCTAGCGCCGCTAGCTCAGCTTCTTTTTTCTGGTAGAAAAAGTCAACTGTTCCGCTCAGCGTAGCGATTCCCTCTTTGACTGTTACGTTTATTCCCCGCGGGTCAAGTCTTGGAACCCGTGTGAGCTCGGCTTTAATCAGCTCTTCTAATAGATGATCTGACACTGATTCCGATGGCAGCACCGCTATTTTATCCACAACGCTAACGACGCCATATGTGTATTTTGCAATGTCAAGCGCCGCCCACTTCTCCATCGGAGTTACTACTTCGCCGGCTAAGGTCGCAACGCCATTCTCAACCTTAACACATATGTCGTCTGTTCGAACGCGAACGTCCCTCTTGAGTGCTCGTCGGATATTGTCGGCTATCTCTTCATCGCTGACCGGCTTTTGCGGACGCACAACTATGTTGCTAATCACTTCAGTCACACCAG
Organism: Armatimonadota bacterium; assembly: GCA_029907255.1. Taxonomy (NCBI): domain Bacteria; kingdom Bacillati; phylum Armatimonadota; species Armatimonadota bacterium. Next base: position 239,592 of record JARYMF010000005.1, on the reverse strand, counting down.
CAAGGCGGCTTGCATCTTCCTCGGCGGCGCTTTTTTCTGCAAAGCTCTCAACGGTGCCTGAAAGATACACGACGCCGCCCTCCACAGTAACGCGCACCTCGGGATAGTGGACGCGGCTGTCCCAAGCAATTGCCTCCATCACCTGACGGGCAATTTCCTCGTCGGTCAATTCCTCGTTTGTTACTGCTTCACGAGGCATTGGTATACCTCCTTTGTGTTCTCAACTAAACCAACTATGTCCGAGCCACTAGGACGGGGCAAGGTGCGCTGCCAAGCACACGCTCAGCCACACTGCCAATCCCAAGGAATACGCGCCTCAGTGTGCCACTTGTCCCGCGACTTCCCATTGCTATTAGGTCGTAATGCCCAGATTTAGCTTCATCAAGGATAACATCAGCAGCAAATCCTTCAATAATTTTTGAGCGGACGGCGATATCGGCTTCGAGAAATGGCTTTTTCGCTCGTTCGATGATTAGCATTCCTGTCTCATGGATATCTTTGCTTAATGGTTCACTTAGTGGAAATGCCATCCTAACAAATTCAGTTACACTAGTGGCTTCTGCAGCGTAAATTAGAGTAACCTCAGCTTTGTTACATTTTGCAATTTCTGCGGCGTATTGAGCTGCTTTCAAAGACGGCTCTGAACCGTCGGTGGCAACCAGTATCTTTTGAATTAGGCGCGAACTAATCATTTTATTTTCTCCACTCTAATCAGAGGAAGTAGTTCTTGAACTTGATCTGGCGTTCCTAATTCAGTCCTTTCGTTCATTACTGTTGCGGTAGCGGCAGCCGTTCCGAGTGCGAGGCTGTCGGGCAAGCTCATATGTTCGGCAATGCCAATGACAAGACCGGCCATCATAGAGTCACCAGCACCAATTGTACTGCCCACTTTCACGTTTGGAGATATTGCCTTCCACACACCTTTTTCATCTACAGCTATTGCGCCTCTTTTGCCCATCGAAATTACTACAACCGAGATGCCCCGGGAACGTAGTTCTTCCGCGGCGGCGATTACATCTTCGTCGGTTGTCAACGTTCGGCCAAGGAGGTCTTGTGCCTCGCGGATGTTTGGTTTAATGAGGTATGGCTGAGCTTTTATTCCCTCTCTTAATGCTTCTCCACTTGAGTCAAGCGCGGTCCTAATGCCTGATTCGTTTATCCATCGGATAAGCCTCGCATAGGTATCAGAAGGTGCTCCGGGCGGTAAGCTGCCACCCATTGCCATTACGTCCATTTCTTGAAGCCATCCTGCTATTTTCGCTTCTACAGCGAGAAGGTCTGTAGGGTCAATTTCAGCTCCCTCCTGATTGAAGTTTGTTTGGATGCCGGAGGACTCATCCAGGATGCTGATGTTAATGCGCGTTGTGCCTCGAATCTCAACAAGGTCGGTTTCGACACCTTCGTGTTCCAATCGGTGGCGGATATAATGACCAGTTGGTCCGCCTACAAGCGCAATTGTGACTGCAGGTCTGCCTAGGCGCTTGAGCATCCGTGCAACATTTAGTCCCTTCCCGCCTGGATCAATATCGGTTGCACGAACGCGATTAGTTTCGCCCAGCCTTACCTCTGGTACTAGCAGTGTCTGGTCAACGGCCGGATTTAACGTAAGTGTGATTATCAAGGCTGTACTCCCGTGAAATTCTGTTGAGTTAATACCCCGTATTACTGCACCAAAAACCTAGAATTGGTTACTTCCAACTTAATCGCTTGACATGTTCCCGCCTCTTGAGTAAGCTGGAGTTGACCTAGAGGGGATTGCTTTACTCTTTCTCATTTTGCTAATGGGCGGAGGACGCTATGAACATAGTATTTTTGGTGGCAGCTTTCCTTTTGACGATTGTGGTTTCAGTACAGTCTATCGCCAGCCCCAGCATAAGTCTCAATTATCCTGAAGATGGCGCAAGCATTTCTTCTAAGCGCATTCGGATTGCCGGCAAAGCAACACCTAACTCGAAGGTCATGGTGAATGGCAAGGAGATGTATGTTCATTCGTCAGGCACTTTTGCTGGGATTGTGGACCTCGTCCCTGGCGAAAATACTCTGAGGGCGACAGCAACCCTCGATGGACAAACTGCGGAGGTTGTACTGAGGGTTACTTGCACGGTTCCATCTCCGCCTGACCCAGCGGGCGTGGAAATCCTAAAGGAATCAATTGAACCTAGTGGCGACTTGGAGTTTCGGCCTGGAGATGAGGTTGTTGTTTCCTTCCGCGGAACACCTGGTCGCACCGCAAGCTTTGCCATTGAGGGGCTGAGTGATAATGTGGCTATGGTAGAAGCCGAAGGTTCAAATGGATGGTCACTCTATAAGGGGTCCTATAGAATCACGAATTCCGACAATCTTAAGGGCGCGCAGATAAAGGTTGCGCTCACCGATGGCAAGTTGACTGAAACGGCGTTTGCTTCAGGCAAGCTTAGTGTTCGCTCCAGCCGCATTCCCGAGATAGCTGAAGTTACTGGACGGCGTGCTATTGTCAGAAGCTCTCCAGACGGCGCATGGGATATGATTTGGCCTTCTGGGATTGTTGCCGAAGTAACAGGCAGGGTGGGGCATATGCTGAGACTATCAATGCCTGGCGGTAAAGAGGGTTGGGTCTATGATGAAGCGGTGAGGATTCTTCCGGCTGGAACTCCAATTCCAAGAGCGGCGATTGGCACTGTTAGTGTAATTCCATCGGACTATGGAGTGAAAATAAACCTGGGAGTATCCCAAAAACTCCCTTTTGAAATTACCGAAACCGTCGCTCCTCCGACAATCGAACTCACTATTTACGGTGGGTATTCAGATACTGATTGGATTAGCCGTCAACTTGATGGGATGATAAAAGAACTTCAGTGGCTTCAGCCGGCAAAGGATGTTTACCGGTTGAGGGTTGTCTTAAATCAGAAGCATCTTTGGGGCTACGATGCCCATTACGAGGATGGGGCGCTAGTGCTTGAAATCAAGAAGGCACCGAAACTTGCAGCGCCACCATATTCACCTTTGCGCGACCTTGTGGTTGTTCTTGATGCTGGCCACGGAGGCAGAGAGAGCGGCGCAATTGGGCCTGGCGGCCTCATGGAAAAAGAGGTCAACTTGGATATTACCCGTCGTTTGGCAAGAGAGCTGAGGAAGAAAGGCGCACGGGTTGTTCTTACTCGAACCAAAGATGTAACCGTTTCGCTTGACGAACGTCCTCTTATAGCTGCTGCCGCCAAAGCGGATATATTAATCTCCATTCACAACAATTCGGTGCCTAGCTCTGCAGACCCAATCAAAGCTCGAGGTGTAAGTACATACTGGTACCACCCACAGGCAATGGAGCTATCGGAATACATATACAGGAGGGCACTAGAGGTTGGTGTGCCTGGGTTTGGAAATATCTATTCAAACCTTGCGATTATTCGGCCGCATCGCATGATAGCTGTACTTATTGAAGGTGCATTTATGTCCAATCCCGATGAGGAAGCTCTTCTTGCAACGCAGGAATTTCGCCAGAAGCTTGCTGATTCGATTCTTAAAGGTCTTGAGGATTGGCTGGAAAAGATAAGAATTGAAGCCACAGAGTAATTGAATGGTAGAACGATGGAGTAATATGTAGTTTAGCATTTCCAAATTCTAACATCCTTTCAATAAACCCGCAAAAACTCCTCTTTCAATTGCAATGCATGGAAAGGTCAGCGGCGCGGCACCGCCATATTCTCTTCATGAATCCTATGTCATAGTCCAAACAGTTGCTTGACCAAGAATAGCCAGCCATTTATACTGACAGAAGAATACACACGGAGAGCCTGTAGATTGTTTGAAGTATTCCCTGAAAATCAACCGAAAGCACCACAAGGGATGAGCATTCTCACCGTCACAGAGCTAACCCGTTGTATCCGAGCGGTGATTGAGGCTGAAGACTTATTTGCGGACGTTTGGGTCCGTGGCGAAGTTAGCAACCTTAAAGAACATACCTCTGGCCATATATATTTCTCTCTTAAGGATGAAAATGCACTAATTAGGTGTGTAATCTGGCGGAACTCTACTAGTGGCATGCAGTTCAACCTGGCCGATGGCATGAGTGTCATACTCCATGGCAGAGTGACGGTTTATGAGAAGCAAGGCCAGTACGAGCTTGTGGTCAGCGAGGTCACTCCTGACGGCATAGGGGCGTTATTTACAGCATACGAACAGTTAAAAGCGAGGCTCCAGGCAGAGGGTCTTTTCGACAAGAGCAGAAAAAAGCAACTGCCCGAATTCCCGCGGCGTATTGCGCTAATTACGTCGCCTACGGGTGCCGCCCTGCAAGACATGCTTACCATTGCTGTCAGGCGACTGCCGTGTATTAACATTATCCTTATCCCAACGCTTATGCAAGGAGAAGACTCGCAAGCTAGCGTTGTAGATTCGCTAAAGCTCGCAGAAAGCATACCAGATGTTGACGTCATTATTATTGGCCGCGGAGGTGGCTCGATAGAAGACTTGTGGACCTTCAATTCGGAGAGTGTAGTCCGTGCAATATGCGCTTGTCAAAAGCCCGTTGTATCTGCAATCGGACATGAGACAGATTTTACACTTGCCGATTTCGCCGCTGATTTGCGTGCGCCAACTCCCTCGGCTGCTGCTGAACTTGTTGTGCCTGATAAGGACGAAATATTGTCGAGAATCTCGACGCTTAGTGATGCAATGAAATCTGCTATTACCGCTCTAATAATGAATAAAAAAGCTTGCTTTAACATGATGATGAAGTCACGGGTTTTCGCACATCCCGAGGTATTAGTTCAGGAGCGCTGGCAAGCTTTGGATACGCTAACAATGCGGCTCGCAAACAGCCTCGACCGGCAAATCAGCAATTGTAGTGCACGACTAGGTGAGGTAACGGCAAAACTTCATGCGCTTAGTCCGCTTCAAGTGTTATCGAGAGGATATGCGATAGTCAGACATGATGGGCAGCTGGTTAAGAAAATATCAGACGTAGAGGTTGGAGATAGCACGGAAACTCTTATTTCGGATGGGCGGTTGGTTTCAGAGATTAAAGAAATTAAGGAAGGATGGGGCGAGGATGGCTGAAGGCAATGAGATAAGCTTCGAGGCCGCCATTAAGCGGCTTGAAGAGATAGTTAAGCAGCTGGAGCAAGGAGAACTTCCACTAAGCGAATCGCTTGAGCTGTTTGAAGAGGGAATCAAGCTTGCTCGCGAATGCTCAAGACAGCTTACGGAAGCCCAGGGACGCATTGAAGCACTGGTGAAGAAATCCGATGGCACAATGGTTGAAGAGCCCTTCAATGTCTAGAGATGAGGAATTTTATGCTTGCCCGATTATTTAAAGGTTTGGTATATTAATGATTAATTGCCTTACTCCACTTTGGTAAGTAGCTAGTCGAGGCTACTTGTAGTTTGGGAATGGTATATTCATGGCAAGCATGCGTTGGTTCTATTTAGTCATAATCTCGGCTGCCAGTGCAGTTATAATACTAAGCCTCCAGAGATTGTTCAATTGGCCTAGAACAATCTACTTTGAAACCATTGTAGCTGTTGCAATTGCTGCTACTGTCATTTCCTTGTTTGGATTTATCTCAAAGCTTCGCGAATAGGGGAGGTTTTGGACTCTTCTCCCCTTAGAAACTTCAATCTCTCTTCTAAAAAACTGCAAAACGCTTGCAAATCGCTTTGTCGGCAGTTATCATGTATACGATTACAGCTCTTCAGGAGGTTCCCAAATGGCCACACCAAGCGTCTGTATAGAGAAGTTACTAACCGAATTCCCTTTTTTGGAAAGAATAAACCAGGCTGCAAAGCTCGGATATCCCGCAGTAGAGTTTTGGTTTGCTGGGCAGAACAATAATAACAAAGCGGCTGAGGAGAAGGCATTTGGGGATATTGCTAATGCATGTGCAAAGGTTGGCGTATCAGTTGCAGCTTTCGTAATCAATTCTCCGGATGGAAGCATCGGAGGAAGCCTGATAAACCCTGAAGAACGCGATGTGTATCTAAAGCGTTTGGAGCGGGTGGTCGAACTTGCTAAGATTGTAAATTGCCGAATGATTATCACGTGTGCTGGCAATTGCCAGCCAGGAAAATCAAAAGAGGAGCAAGTACAAACTATTATTGATACCCTCAAAGAGGCGGCACCCATTGCTGAGAATGGAGGCATTACTCTCTTACTTGAACCTCTAAACTCATTAGTAAACCATCCCGGATATTTCTTGGACTCGAGCGCTCTTGGAGCAGAGATTGTCAAAGCGGTTGGCAGTCCAAATGTGAAGCTACTCTACGATATCTACCACATGCAAATCATGGAAGGAAACATAATTTCTACAATTCGCAAGTATATCGATATCATTGGTCACTTTCACTCAGCAGGTGTTCCTGGCAGGCACGAGCTTACCTCTGGTGAGCTGAACTACCATGACATAATCGCTGAAATTGATTCGCTGGGATACACTGGCTACTTTGGCCTCGAATATTCGCCTTTGCTAGAATCGGTGCAGTCTCTTGGATTACTGCGGGAAAGCCTGATGTTATGGTAGGAACTTGCTCCGCGAAGTTGGTGACTGGCATTGAGTATTAAATAAATTAGATAGCCTATCAAATAATTTTCTATAGCTCCCTGGAGGAAAGTTAAGAGTTTTCAATTCCTTTCAGTCGAGCTATCGCAAAAGGATTATCCATGAGACAAATCGCGGTCTTTTTACTTCTAGGCTTCCTATTTGCCGAAGGCATTCCATCACGTGGAGCAGTAGGCAAAGAAGTTGTTGTTCCACGCATGAAATCTCAGATAAAAATTGACGGACGACTTAGCGAGCCAGCTTGGGCACGGGCGGGGAAGATTTCTTCGTTTAAGCATTATTTGGGGGAGGGAGATATTAAAAATCAAACCGAGGTCCGACTCCTTTTTGACGACAAAGCGCTTTATATTGCCTTCACGTGCAACGAAACAAATATGAAAGCCGTGAAAGCATTGGTGAAAGAGCGTGATGGAAACTTATGGAACGACGATTGCGTTGAGGTGTTCCTTGATATAAAAGGCGACCGGCTGAGTTATTTGCATTTCATTCTCAATGTGTGCGGTACCCAATATGATGCGATTGGAAACAATCCGCATATTTGGAACCCCCGTTGGGAGGCAAAGGTTTGTGTATTCGACAGGCTGTGGAAAGCTGAGATAAAGATTCCTTTCAGTGAACTAGGATTGAGCATGCCGCCCAAGCCGGGTGCTTTTTGGTATGGAAACTTTTGTCGTGAGGAGCAGCCGTCCAAAGAGCTTTCATGTTGGTTGCCCACAATGGGAGGGTTCGATGCTCCAGGATATTTCGGCAAAATTTTGTTTGGCTCCCTTGGGGCGGATGGCATCGAGCTGGCAAAACAAGAAAAGAGAATCCAATCTAGTAAGACTTGCGAATATCTAGTGTGGGAGACCACCCCGTGGAGGCATTTTTCAGCTAATGAAGACACCTCTAGCGTAGTGAGGGATACTGCTTCAATTGATGTCTTTGTCCTAGCTGGACAGACTGAGTCAAAGGCTTTGATGGTTAGCAATTTTACTGATGAGACATTGGCGGCACGCCTTATCCTTGAAGGCTTCGAAGGCGTGATGGTGGAGATTCTGATTCCTACCTTCGTTAGAACCGCAGATGGCCGTCCTTTTCCTGATGCCCTTGTGCCTCCCGACCCCATTGGACAGATTATCATTCCGCCAGGTGAGACCCGCCAAGTATGGTTGAATATCAAGGGCGTAAAAGGTGGGGAATTTGAAGGCGAGCTTATTATTAGTCCGTTGACAGCTTCAAAGGCGGATAAACGGGTAAAATTCAACATCCATGTTGTCTCCGCCCAAATTGAAATGCCGCATCCACTAGCTTTTACGTGGGATTTTCTGGGCGATGCTGTCCGCCTTGGCCTTGAGAAGGAGTATATCGAGACAATGGTGGACCATGGCATTCGTGTTTTCATGATTTCTGGCCTCCATTATATGCCTAGACCAAAGGCGAGCGATAGCGGAGAATTCCTTGAACCAGTGGATTGGGGGAAGTTCCGGCGACAGGTGGAGCTCGTTTGGAAGCCTGGTAGGAAGCTTTATATTAATTTGGATATCTGGGAGAAATATTCCGAGCGGCCAATGTTCAACGGGCGATTTGGCTCGCCTGGCTGGTGTGTCGCTTTCAAAAAGATAATTAGCGAGATGATTGCGGAGCTTGCAAAGCTAGGGCTCTCATATGATGACTATGTTGTCAATCCATTGGATGAGTCTATTGACAACCGTTTTGTGACAATTGCTCGCTTGGTTAAAGAGGTTGATCCCAAAGTTCAAATTGTCGAAGACACAGTTGGTTCAAATCTGGCCGAGGTTAAAGTGGCAGATAAGTACGTAGATTGGTGGATTCCTCACTTTAAGTCGTTAAACTCGGCATCAGCTAAAGACCAGATAGACTATATAAAAGCTACAGGCGAGCCAGTAGGGTTCTATTTTTATAGTGAGGGAGCAAACGAAAAAGCTCAGGATTCATACAGCCATTACCTTTGGAAATTCTGGTGGGCTTACTCGCAAGGGCTAAATGGTATATTCGGCTACTGGACTGCAACTCAGCACTACGGCGATCCATGGAACCGGCACCAAACTAAAGCTGCCTATGACCCATCGCTTTTCTATTATGGAGATGGTTGCGTAATAACTGGGCGGCGCTGGGAGGCCTGGCGGCGAGGCATCGAAGACTATGCGCTTCTTGAGTTATGTCGAAAAGCTGGCGTGGATAAGACAGTAATCTCTAGCACGGTGAAATCCGTCCTCGATTCTCCAAACGACCCAACTGTTGCTGATCGTGCGAGGCAGAATTTAGTTAGATTGCTTGCTTCTAAATACTGACCGGACGCGGATACATTTTTATTAATGATTGCAGGCTCTTAACTCCATATTCCTTGCCAAAGTCAATTTCGAAAGGCTAAAACTGAGCATTTTTCGATACCAGCACGTCAAAAACAGTGACCAATGAAACTGTTCACTTAGAGGCAATTTAGGTTATGGATTAATAATTACCTTTATTGCCCCAGATTCTTCTTTTTTGTCGGCAATTTTGAATGCCTCGTCTGCCTGCTCTATTGGAAAACGATGCGTAATGAGCGGTTTTGTTTGAATGCGTCCACTATAGAGAAGCTCAAGGGCAATCGGCCACTCTTCATATTTGAAGTTTGCAGAAGTCATAATCATCCTTTGGCCCGCGGTGAATAAACGGTTGAAATTCTCATTTCGGTCATGAACAGCTAGTTCTATCATTCGCCCACCACGTGCAAGGATTGGAAGCATCTCATCCAGTGGACGCCCTACTGTATCTATAATTATGCGCACTCCAATCCCTTCGGTGGTGTGCATGATTACATCATGTAAGCGTTGAGTTCGCACATTAATGGCTTCATCGGCACCAAGCATTTTGCCAAGTTCGAGATGCCGAGCGTCAATATCGGCGCATATGATTTCTGTCGCGCCATAAGCCCTTAGCACCTGAATTGCCAGAAGGCCGATTACTCCTGTGCCCATTACGAGACAAGTTTCTGCGGCAATTGGTTTTGCAAGTTCAACTGCATGAACGGCAACCCCAAGGGCGTCTAATAAGGTTGCCTCACTGTTGGAGATGTGGTTTGGTAGGGGGAATACATGGGTAGCCCAGACAGGAACATATTCCGCCATACCACCGTAGTAGTAGTTCATATCGCCCCACCCAGCGCCATGACCGAGATGCTTCGTGTTGGGACAAAGCTCACGCTCCCCTCTGCGACACCACCAGCAAGTTTCGCATGCCTTAAAGCACAAAACAGCAACGTTTTTGCCAATTAGGGACCTATCGGCATTTTCTCCAACCTCTTCGACTACGCCAGAGACCTCGTGGCCAGGGATTATGTTTGGCGGATTGGCCCTAGTTTCGCCAAGAGTGTGCTGTGACCATGGATTCTCGCCGTGAAAGTAGCGGATATCGCTTCCGCATATTCCACAGTCGGTTACCCGCACCAATACCTCATCTCTGCCAGGCTTTGGTTTAGGAACGTCCTCAACCACAAGGCGTTCCTTCTCTTTTAGCACAACTGCCTTCATTCAAATTCCTCCTTAAAATTGCTTGGTGCAGTTTGTGTACCTTACGACCATTTCGCCAGAGATGCTTTCATAACCTTTTGTTTGGGGGAAGGGAAAAATTTGAAGCTTTTTAGGTGAAATAATGGTTTCTGTGATTAAATATTTCTCGAAGTTGACACTTTAAACCATTGCTGAGTATACTTTTAAGGGCGGCAGACCTAGAAACCATATGGTGAAGGTGCTGCCGCTCAAATTTGTCCATTTTTCAAACGAACCAAGACTGCTTTAGGAGGAACTCTTTATGTCCATTCAAGACTCAGGGTTGGTAGGTAAGAAAGGTGGAACTTGTTGTTCGTGTTGTGGAGGCGGCTCACTTGATGAAGCATCGCAGGTGATAGTCGACCTGATTCTCGAGCGAGACCCACGGGTTAAGCCAATGATGCCAGGTTGGGCAGTGGAAGTCGCTCGCCAAAAACTCCTTTTCTTCACGAAACCATGTGACTTCCCATCTCGACTTGCCTCCATTGCGCTGGCTTTGGATGAAGCATTTCCTTGTGGAAATCTTGAAACTCGGGCAAACTCAATTGCATTTCTTCTTGGAGTTGCTGATTCCCTTAATTCAATTGTTGAGCTGCACCACAATTTGCAGAACACCAACCTGCATGGCACAGAAATACTCCCTGAGTCTACTGTTGCAACTTGTTACAGTGCGTCGGCAAGACTGCTTGAGGATTGGGAGCAGGCAGATAGCAACGCAGCAAGAGCAGTGCTTGATTACTTCAAAACCGAGGACTTGGCTGTCAATAAAGGGGACAACCTATTCATAGCGTGGGCGAAGGATTGGGAAAAGCGAACGGGCATAGATCCGTATTCTTCGACAGGAGAGTTTCTCAAATGCTTTAAAGAGCTGTACCAACCTTCGACCTATTATGTCAAACTTTTCCTAGCATGGGAAAACGGCGAAACAAAGACTCAGTTCTTCAACGATTATGGGCTGCATGCCGCACGATGCCGAAAAATCGGAAGCCTTGGTGGAACAACTAACCCGGCGATTGCTGTAATGGGCGAAGATGATCTCGACGGCAAAGGGAACATATGGGGTGAGGAAGCGACAAAGTTTATAACGCGCTCTCCAAATAAGTGGCGGGAAGTTCGGAAAATCATAGCCCGCGAGCAAATTGCGAAAGGAGAGGCTGATGACTGGGGCGCAACTGCTTTCACCGAGTGGGTTGTTGTTGATGCAATGCTTGGGCTTAGGTCAATCTTCCTATTGAAAAACCTAGGCCGTGTTGCATTTCAGCTTAGGCCTGATTGGCATTGTGAGGAGAAAAAGCTTGCTTACGCCGGTGGCGAGATATACGCCAGGCTTGGAGAGCGGATGAAAGTATTCGATGATATCCTTTTGGCAGGTGCAGGAGAACCATATGAAAGCATTGCTGCGCCAAGAATAGGCAAGCCTAACAACCATTTCAAGATATCTTGTACATCACAAGTGGCGCTAAACATCGTTCGCGCTTTTAACGCGGGATTCCACCCGGAGTATCCAGATGCTGTCAAAGAGCGAATGTTTACCAATATGACCCTATCTTATGACGTATCACAGATGGTTGCCTCCAGCTTGGCAGTGGAAGAGGGACTAGCAGAATATGAGCGGAGAACTGGCGAGAAAGTTGATGATGGGCAAGGTGGGTCGGTTGTCACAAGTATGATTGGCCGATTCAACGATGCTATTAGATGTTATCGAGTTGAGAAGCTGCTCGCCGCTCTTCCGGATGATTCGAAGTTTAAGACGGAGATAAAACCTGCAGCTGTTAAAGCCTTGACCGACGCTCCGCTGAACACAGAAGAGTTTAAAGCCGAGCTTGCCAAAGCTGGCATTGAGTTTGATCCCGAAGCTGAAGAGGATGCAATTGATCATGCAGGGACGCTTGCGACAAAGCGGGCAGTCATCCACTTGGAGAACAAATGCGGCTTGAAGCGCACGCGATTATTGACCGCCTCGAAGCGGAAATTTCACCAAAACACCGATCTCTTAGATGTTCCGTTCTCGACTGATTTTGGTAATATCCAGCGGATGTGGCTTGATATTCAGAAGTCAGGAGGCTTAGAAATAACCTCTTGGAAGACGCTTTACGAAGGAATGAATCCAGACGGAACGCCAGCTGCAGGTTCGATTTGGGAGAAGCGGTCACACGTGCTTGCGAGAATCTGGCCTGATTGGGTTAAGGCATTTGACCCAGAGGGGGTTGCGCCAGAGGATTACATTAATACTTGCTATGTTCCGCCAACCCTCGAGCAGTTCACGAATTTTTGGTTTGAGAACATAGCCCGAGCAAAGGCTGCGCGAGAAGAAGCCGAGAAGTAATCCCGGGAGTGAGCGTCAGGACTCTGAAGCCCTTATTTTCAGCGTCTTCAGATGTCTTTCTATATGTTCAGCTACTTCCGAGTAGTGTTTTTCTTCATGCATAGAAAGCGTTTTGTATATTTCTTCTCGCTTTTGGTCTAATAATGCTCCATATGAGATATGAAAAAGCTGACGGACGTCTAGCTGTTGCAAAAATGCTCGGATATCATTGGGTAATTCTTTGGGAAAATACTTTAGCTCAACAGAAATTTGGTATGCTTTCTTGCTTTCCTCTAGGTTTTCTAAACACAACATATAAAGCTCTCGGAATAGCGGCAAGTTTACCTCAGAGATTACCTTCACCGCTTGCAGCCAGCTGGTTCCAGATGTCTTTATGTGGAAAGCCCCGTCTATGATTTCGCTGAGGAGTGGGTAAATACTAAACTTATCGCTTCCAGAGTGCAGGCTTAGGCGGTACCCGCCGAGGGAGCGGCAGAGGGTTGCGTGCATGCGTAGTGAGGTAGCGAGTTCCGCCATGTCCCCCTCGAAATCCACACCTTTCTGAAAACGCCCTGGAAATTTGGGTGCAAGACTAGTGAATTCAACGCCGCTTAGATGTAAAAATTCAGCCACGAAATAATGGTCTTCTGGAGTAGTGTCTCTTGGGCATTCATCAATTGAAATTTCAAGGTCGAAGTTTGCAATGTTTTCCTTGATAATTTCATGAAAGTGTTTTACAAGGTTGAGGGCATGCTCATAAATTAAAGCAGAATCTATAAGGCGTTCATTATCAATCTTGTATGCCGTGCAGATGGGCGGTAAATTAAAGGAGTTTGCAACAATCTTTCGACTCAAAGGTGAAAGTTCGGCGGGTGTTCGTCTGGGTGGATAATCCAGCCAATCGCTGATATCCAGTGTATACATGCTGTAACCTGCATCTATTGCTTCCAAAAGCTGTTGTTCGTCTTTTATATGGTCTGCATCCGCTCCCCATTTGCCTGTGTAGCCTGATTCCAGCACGCCAAGGACTGCTTTGAGTAAAACATCCTTAAAGTTGCGGCTAGTTTTGGCAAGTTCCCTTGGTGATTGCTGAGCAATAACGGGGAAAACATCATATTTAGAAAGTACGCTCAAGTGGGCAGCTGAAACCATGCCGAGTCGGTCGCCTGTTCCGAAGGATGTTTTCTTTTCACACGGTGTTGGGGAGAGTGGCAACATTGCTTTCAATTTCTTGTAATTTTCCCATAAAAGTGGAAGTATCTGAAAATCATTTCCTTTTGTGATGCCAACAAATTTTTCATTCTCCTGGCGTGCTACGAAGATTTCAGCGCCGTTGCCGAGACGTCTGATTGACTTTGGGTAGATAAACAGGCCTTTTGCCCTCAAAAAATCTGCCACTTTTTCGCCTCCTGACTACTTAAGTATAGCATGCTGGGAGCATCGCATGAAAGGATACCGTCTGTTAATGTATAATCTACAATTGGAGGTTTGCCAATGCGAACAGCGCTATTATTAATACTAATATTCACAACAACTGCATATGCCCAGGAGGCAAAAATGGACTCAGCATTCAAGCCCACGTGCATCGAAGCCAACATAATTCCAAAGGAGGTGCAGCCTGGCGGGCAGGTATCTGTTACACTCAAGTTCCAAAACACGGGTACCGCATCAGCTAGTGCAAATTACCAGGTCTTTTTGCACTTGGAATCGCAAAAGTCTTGTGACGCAATCATATCGCAGTCTGATCATTTTCCGTCAACTTCCACAACCGCATGGAAGCCTGACCGCGCGATAACCGATGGCCCCTGTATTTTGAACGTTCCTTCAAATGCCAAGGAAGGCACATACTATGTTCATGCTGGAGTGTATGCTTCAAATGGGCAAAGGTTTTGTGATCAGTATGTCGGCGAGATAATTGTTTCAAAGAATGCTTCTGCCAAGAATTACAAGCCTCCTATTATGAGCACCGAAGAGATGCTCCGAAGGCGCAATGCGCTTGCGGGCCACGTTGAATATCCATTGACTATAGAAAATGATAAGTTAGCATTCACAATATCAATGCGGAATGGGGCATGGTTTATTAAGGACAAGGCTACAAAGGAGACCTGGTATTCGAATCCAGAGAAAGCTTGTTTGGGTGAAGTTGAGTTTAAGAAAGGTAATAGTTCGGTTGTTTTTCTTATTGATTCGCTGACTGCAATTGGGGGGAGCGACAGTAAATGTATCCGCCTCCAGTATATACCAGACCTCGAAGGTGATCCGCCCGTATTAAATTTTGAATTCCGATTGACGCAAAGAGGAGGCGTGGAGTTCCGCTATTTCGCTCAAGAGACAAGTTGGAAGGTTGAACGTGTGAGGTTGCTTGACCGAGGCTTATGGGCAACTGATGTTGAGAAAGGGTATTTAGCAATTCCCCATCGTCTGGGCATTATGTTTCCAGCCGGCGAGGGACTGCCTTCTAGAAATGTCTACACGGCTTACAGCAACTATAAATCTTATTCCATGGCGATGTTCGGTGTCGTCAAGAACGACTCGGCAATCCTCGTTCACTGGGATGATCCTTATGTAATTTTGGAAGCAGAGCGCACTTGGCCAGATATACCAACAGTGCCTGCACACGGCATGGTATCGGCATCGCTAACGCTTCGCAAGACGGCAAACTCATTTACAGTCGAAGTCTTGGGCCACGGCGGCTATGCCGAGATTGCGAAAGCATATAGAAGGGTTGCCAAAGATAGAGGGCTCCTCCGAACATGGAAAGAAAAAATCACAGCCAATTCTCAGGTTGAGGCAATATTGGGTGCTGCAGACTTTAAGCCCTTTGTGCTTTCTAGAGTCATGCCAAAAACCAGATGGAATCACACAGATAAGGAAGTGGTTAATGTTCAGTATACTTTTGATGAAGCCGCACAGATTGCTGAGCACCTTAAAAATGACCTCGGTATAGACAGGGCGATGTTTGTTCTCGCCGGATGGATTCGGAGGGGTTATGATAACCAGCACCCAGATATATTGCCAGCGGCTCCAGAATGCGGCGGGAATGAAGGTCTATCTGAGTGTGCAAGAAGAGTTAGAAATCTGGGGTTTCTATTTGGCCTTCACGACAACTATCAGGACATGTACCGAGACTCCCCCTCGTGGGATGAAAGCTATCTGCTTCGCAATCCCGATGGGTCAGTGCGAAAAGGTGGGGTTTGGGCTGGCGGTCAAGCATATATAACATGTTCAAAAAAGGCTATTGAGTTGGCTAAACGTGACCAGAATCTCCCAGCCGTAAAGAAGTTGTTTGAGCCAACCCTTTATTTCATTGATACGACTTTTGCCGCGCCACTGTTAGAATGTTCGGATCCCAGGCATCCGTTGACGCTGATAGACGATATGTACTGGAAACGCAAGCTTTCTGAGTATGCTCGTGAGATGTTTGGCTTATTTGGAAGCGAAGAGGGCCAGGAGTGGGCGGTTCCATGTGCAGACTATTTCGAAGGTCTTATGAGCCATAAGACGCATAGTAATGAGAGTGAGATTATAATTCCCTTATTTGAAATGGTTTATGGGGATTGCATAAACCTTTACACCCATCAGGGTGACCGAGCAACTCCCGGTCGTCCAACGTATATCCTAGACCACATTCTTTATGCCGAAATGCCGATATATGATTTTGGCTCACATCTCTATTTTAAATCCGGGATACCAACCGTCGGCATAGCAAAACCTTTTGTGCATGAATTAAAGCAGATTGGCCCTCGAAAGTTCGAAATCACATATGCTTGGGAAGTAAAAGCTACAGCAAAACGAGATTATAATTGCTTTGTTCATTTTTGTAACTCCGAGGCAGGACAGGCAGAGGGTATTGCTTTCCAAAATGACCATAAACTTCCTGTGCGCCCAACTTCATGGAAACCAGGGGAGACCGTCATTGATGGTCCATATTTAGTAGAGATACCTGAGGGAAAAGAGGGATCGTTTGACATTTTGATTGGCCTTTGGGATGAAACTGGAAGAGTACCGTTGGTTGGTAATGAGAGTGGAAACTTACGCTACACTATCGGTCAGGTAAATTTGTCTTCGGGCAAAATTACTTTTGAAAGAAGCCCAAAGGCAAGGATTAATACGCATTGTTTCTCACAACAAAGCGGTTGGGCGGCGCATCTTAATGCGGTAGATAGATTTATCAAAAATACTTACGAAGTGCTTTCGCCATTAAATCGAATAACTGCCCACATGCCAATGACAAAACATGAGTTTCTTACGCCAGACCGCAAGGTAGAAAAGAGTCAATTTGGTAACGTAACGATTACCGTTAATTACGGCAGCGAACCTTTCAGAACTGGCAACACGGTCCTTCCCCAATATGGCTTTTTGGTCGAAAGTCCCACATTTGTTGCTTTCCATGCCGAGGAATATGGAGGCGTCAAGTTCTCTGCACCCACTATGATCACCGCGGCAAGCTTGGACGGAAAACCAATCGCAAGGTCTAGCAAGATACGTCTGTACCGTGCTTTTGGCGACGAAAAGGTTCGCATAGCCGGACGGGATTTCGAAGTTGAGACAGAAGCGATTTATTGATTTTTGGGTTAACTGGCGCGCAAGAACTTGGGCTGGTGCAATATGCGAAAGAATGTTTGAAACTTTAGGAAACTAGCGGATAGTGATTGAGTTTAATGAAAAGGGCGGGAACTTTACCCGCCCCCTTAGATTTAGAGCTGTGCTGCGCCTGGGCTCTGACTTGGAACGTGCTTATTCTGCGAGTAAGTAGTACAGTCTGCATGATCTTGATGGAAGTTGACCATTATCCCATTGTCAGCGGTGCAGGTAGAGTTTTCATTCCACATGCAGTCCCTAGCCGTGCACGTCATGACTCTGCCTTCATTAGGGTTTTCCATGCTCATTGATGCTTCGCCATATGCCATCGTTGTTCCCTCCTTTGTTGGGACGTTTTGATGTTTTGAATACCCAGTGGCAGATACGAATAAACGTGGTTAAATGAAAGGAAGGGGTTCTTCAGATAAATAAATTTCTAGTACAGCCCTTCCAAGAGAACGTGCCTGCCGAGAGGGACTACTTCGCAATACTTGCTGAGGCTGTCGAGGAAACAATTATTAGCGCATAGGCCGCCTGAAACATAGAGTTTTTCCGGGCGCTGAGCGAAGTTGTATACGTTGAAGGCGATGCCATGGATGAATTGGGCAAGTGCATCTTCTGGCGACCCGCCTCTAATTATGGTATCGAATATTTGCTCAATAGCAAATATACCACAAGTCACGGGAATCTTTTTGTCACTTGCTGGCAAGGTATTGAAGTCTAAATCATAGTACTTTGCCAAAAGTTCAAGGGTAAAGCCAGTGCTCGCACCACATGCTTGATTCCAATCCATTTTCCTGAGCTTTCGACCATTGAAGCGCACGAACTTTGTGTCCCTCGAGCCAATATCGACGACCGTAAAATTTTCTTCTGGTATGAGCTTTAGGCTACCTTGGGCTAAAGCGATTATTTCGTTTTCATATCTATCGGCACGCTCACGCCCCAGGTGTCCTGTGGCGACGGCAAAACGTAGTCGCGGATTCTTCAATATTTGCGAGGTTGGCTTGATAACGATTTTGCCTTCTTCGAGGTTTTTTATTTTACTCCACGAGCTTCCACAATCGGCTATCAGCGTTGGCATGTTACTTTCTCAAATGGATTGGGCATTAACTACCGTGTTGAGGTGCTTACGAGAGCTTTATCTTTGATTTAAATAATCTGGTAATTTCATCCTAGTCGAATGAAAGCAGTTATCTGAGCCACCACGCTGTGGGTCATTGGACCGTCACAGTCAATATAGAGCCCGTTGTATTTTTCGGCTAGGTAGCGTGCAAGCATAGTCTTCGCACAAAATGTTTGGGCGAAAAATACAGTAGGAACGCCCGGGTCAACTTGCATTTCTAAATCGAGATCAGCGGGTACACCGGCTTCTACGCAACGCGTCCATCCGTAGACGTGTGTTGTATCGGGAAATAGGTCCAGCAACCGCATATCATGGGGTGGCACCCCCCAAAATCCATGCGTTGGTTTCACTGGCGAAAAGACCCTGCGATTTGGCTTGCAAACTGAGTCCATGATTCTATTAACTTTCTCACGTAAAGGAAGACCCGATGTAGCGATTGTAATTGGTCTGCGTTCCATGTTTGGGTTTCGCACTTCAAAGACTGTAAAGCCCAAGTCCTTTAGCATTAGCGCTGCAAACCTTCCGCCGTCACATTTATCTTCACCAACGGCCGCGATAATAAAACGCAGGCGGTCGCGGAGATGGAGTGCGTTGTCTACTATATTGGTAATAATTTGGCAGTATGCGTCAGGCACCAAGTGGCTCGGCGGAGCGCCAAGGTCAACGTCGAGATCAATAAATTCATCATATGGATGTTTTCGCGATGCCTGGGCAATGACTTCCCTTGGGGGACATCCCCAATATCCAATTAGCATTGACTTTGCCATTTGACTTTCAATTCAGAATATCATAAACAATCCCTGGTGTCCAGAATCTTACCACTAGGAATGTGTACGGCTTGACAAAAGATGGCTGTTCTCCTATGATTGTGAAGATCTTAGTATCAGGGGGTATGCGTGAAACTAACGGCAATTACAGACGAGATTTCGCAGGATTTTGATCACGCCCTCACTGTGCTTCAAGAATACGGCGTCCAAAGCGCAGAGCTTCGGGGGCTGTGGGATGTAAATATAGTCGACCTTTCGAAAGATCAAGTCGAGAAAGCGAAAAGGATTCTCGACGACAAAGGTATGTCGGTATGTTGTATTGCCTCGCCGCTTTTCAAATGCGACCTTTGGGAGACCTCAGCCGAAGCTACGGGACCCACGCACTTGGCAAAAGAGCGCTCAATAGCAGATCAAATGGCGCTACTGAACCACTGTGCGGAGCTTGCGCACTTTTTTGGCACGAAACTAATTCGCGTATTTTCTTTCTGGCGGCGCGGCGAGCTTACCAAAGAAATAGAAGATCGGATAATCCAAGAATTAGGCAACGCCGCAGAGAGCGCGCAAAGGCTTGGAGTAATCCTTGCTTTGGAAAATGAACATTCGTGCTTTTTGGGAACCGGCGAAGAAGTAGCCCGCGTAATCAAAGCTGTAGGATCACCTGCTCTCCAAGCTGTTTGGGATCCAGGCAATTCATTTTGCGCAGGTGAAATTCCTTATCCCAATGGTTATGAGGCAATTAAGCCTTATATTGTTCACATCCACGTTAAGGATGCCGTTAAACTAAATGGCAAGCCAAAATTTGTTGTGATGGGAACGGGCGAGATTGATTATTCTGGGCAATTCAAAGCCTTAAAAGATGATAATTACAAGGGATATATATCCCTCGAAACTCACTATCGTCCTGCCAGCGGTTCAGCCGAGGAGGGCTCCAGGGAATGCTTGGAGTACCTCAAGCGTGTGGTGGCAGATTTTTGTGGAGGAAGCTAATGTCATTAGTTCGCATGCGCAAGAAATTCCATGGCTATTCCAAGCACATAATGTGGGCGTTGGCTATAGTCTTTGCAGTCGGATTTGCTGCGATTAGCATACCCGGCGGCAGAGTTCCTGAGAGAACAGATAGCGTACTTTCCGGTGTTGTAGCAACGGTTAATGGGGAGAAACTGGACAGACAGGCATACGAAATGCGAGTAAGGGCGCAAATAGACCCAATTCAGGAGACTCGCCCAGTAAGCGCCATCGAGGAATCCCAGATTCGCGGCCAGGTATTTGATACTATGGTAGATGAAATGCTGAAATTGCAGGCTGCGAAAAAAGAGCGTATCAAAGTTTCTCGAGGCGAAGTAAACCGGCAAATAGACCAGATTGTAGAACAGCGGTTACAACAAATTAAAAGTTCCTTGCTCAGCGGAAGGAGAACAAAACAAACCGATGAAGCATTTGAGCAGGAACTTCGAAAACGCGATCCGTCCATGAGCATTAAAAAGCTGAGGGCGGAAATCCGTAAGTCAATCGATCCGGAAACTGTGCGCAATTACCTCATAATGGACAAGCTGTCCAAGAAGATTCGAGAGAAGGTTGATACTAGCGACCGCGCACTGCGCCAAAGCTTTGAGCAAGTGAAACTCAGGCAAATAACGATATCTGCTTCCGGCCGCTCTCAGGTGCAGGCAGAGCAATTGGCTCGAGACCTGGTTGCAAAACTTCGAGCTGGTGGGGACTTTGCGGCGCTTGCCAAGGCGAACTCCCAAGACTATTACAAAACCGCTGGTGGCGACGTCGGATGGGTGTCGAAACAGATGCTTCCTAGAGAAGTAGGCGATGTGGCGTTTAAGTTGAGAGAGGGCGAGGTTTCCGACCCAATAAAAACTGGCGGCGAGTATGTGATAATTAAGGTGGAAGGCAGAAGGAGCACCATGCCAGCAGATTTAAAGGACCCCAAGAAAATGGCTGAATACCGCCGCATGTTCGTCCAGCAGGAGCAAAACAAAGCAGAATACTTATATTATGCTGACCTTCGAAAAAAAGCCCAAATTACAATCAATGATCCCGAGCTAAGAGGCTATACGATTGCACAGGCAGTAATGATGTCATTTGGACAGGCTAATCCTGCCGAGCAGAAGAGCAAAATTGAGACTGCAATTAAGGAATACAGAACTGCGGTTGCTTCTGCTGGAGACAGAACGGACATCAAAGCGAGATGTTATGTGCAAATCGCTCAGCTCCTTACCGCGCTTAGGAATTTTGCATCTAATCCCGAGGAAATAAAGAAGTATAAGACTCAAACAATTGAAGCACTCGAAGATGCTTTGAATTATACTGAGTCTACCGATATCCGTTTGTCTTTGGGTAAACTATATATTGACGCTGGCAAACCAAACAAAGCTGTCGAACATCTGGAAATTGCATCAGAGAATGCGTATGACGATTATAGTACGCACGAGCAGTTAATTGAGCTTTATAAGAAAATAAAGAGAGCAGATCTCGTTGCTAAAGAACAAAAGTGGCTGAGCGAGAACAAGGAATTAGCACAGCCGCAAGCCGGACAAACGATACCCGTGTCGGGAGGCGAAATTCCGGCTGGAAGGTAGCAAGCTGTCTCTTTTAAATAAAAAGGTCTTCAGAGTCGGGGGTCTCCAAAATGGTAATATTCGGCGACCCCCTTTTAAGTCAAAAGGTGGACAAGCCAAATGGAGCAAAGTGGCAAGCAGTCGCCCGGGACACTTTATGTGGTTGCCACTCCAATCGGAAACCTTGCGGACATTACTCTTCGCGCACTCGCTATCCTCAAGGAAGTTGACCTTATAGCAGCAGAAGATACAAGAGTAACCCAAAAGCTCCTCAGTCGCTACGGCATAGATACTCCCACTACTCCCTACCATCAGCATAGCCTCGGGAAAAAAGCAGAAAGATTGACGGAACTTCTTAAGGAAGGCAAGAACATTGCCCTTGTTTCGGATGCAGGAACGCCTGGTATCTCCGACCCGGGTTGCGAAATAATCAATCTAGCTATTAAGAACGAAGTTCCAGTGGTTGCTATTCCAGGACCAAATGCAATAATCACTGCCCTTGTAGTTTCCGGACTGCCAACTAGGAGGTTTGCATTCGATGGCTTCCCTCCCAGGAAGTCAGGCGAACGCCGAACATTTTTCACATCTCTCAAAGATGAACGAAGAACAATGGTTTTCTACGAATCCCCAAACCGGTTGCTACCTACTTTAAAGGAAATGCTTGATGTTTTCGGCGACCGCCGCATCGCGGTTGTCCGCGAAGCAACTAAAAAGTTCGAAGAGGTGCATCGCGGAACAATTAGCTCTGCAATTGCAAGGTTTACTGAGGTAAAAGCAAAAGGCGAAATAACGATTGTTGTCGCCGGTTGTGCCGAGGGACAGACAGGTGAGGCTGGGAAAGTGGAGGAGGAATTAAGGTGCCTTCTTGCCGAAGGTATGTCTGAGCGCGATGCAGTTAGGGAATTGGCGCTGAAGTTTCCGCTTCCCAAAAAAGAAATATACCGACGGATGATTCAGGTAAAAAAGGAGCTAAGTGGTGATCAAAACTAGACTATTTCTATTCATGGCAGTAGTAATCGTACTAGCTACTACACATTGTGCGGCGGTTGAGACAGGTAAGCAAGCAGACTTCACGCAGGTGGTAATCAAAAAGGCAATCGAATTTCTGCCGCAGGATATCAGCTCGAAACTCAAACCTATTGAAAAAGATATAATCTCGACTGCTAGGCCAAAATATACCAAAGATAAGCAGTCATCTTCTGAGTTATCGTACTTCGTTTCCAAAAAGGAAGGCTCTGCGCCTGATGTATTTGCTGAGACTTTTCGTCAGGCTAGGAAAAGTATAGGTGAGGGAAAACCTATCTCTGCTCAGGTGGGAGTTTTGGGGAAACTTGCTGAGTGTATTATAGCATTATCTCAGCCCTATCACTCTGATGAAGTTGCGTTTAAAAGTCCAAAGCATGTTGAGTTCGAAAAGAAACTTGACATAATAAGCTCCTCCATGGTTGCAAAGTCAGAAGGAGGTCAAAGAGTTGATAATCCATCTAGTTTCGCGGTCCAGATTGCACAAAAAGCAAATGAAGAGCTGAAGAAACTTTCAAAGGCTGAGGATGGGAAATCGGACGCATCGGAAGAGGTAGGTTCTAGAATATTCTCATTGGCTGCAAACAGCTTAGCCTCCACATGGTGTACGCTTTTAGCAAAGCCGAACGAAACAGAGAATTTTGGGAACTATGTTGGAAACAAGCGGAGCCTGAAATTTCATCGACAGGACTGTCGATATCTTCCGGCAGAGAAAAACCGTATTTATTTCAAAACGCGGGAAGAAGCAATAAACGAAGGATATGTGCCTTGTAAGGTATGCAAACCATGAGCGAAACTGAATTACCTGTAAGCGAAATCGAAGGTAGAATTGAGGAACGTCCTCCAAGATATGTATTTGAGCCCATAGTAAGGCTAATGTTATATCTGTTCACAATTGGGGTGGGCTTAGTACTGGTAGGTTTTGCTATTGCCCCTTTTATTTTTGCTTTCAAAATAAAAGTCACGGACGTCTTTGATTTTCAGAGCAACTTGCCTCTTATGACTATTTATTACATATCAGCGACGTTTGCTGTTCTACTTATATCATTTGGCTTTATCTTATTCGTTGATAAGCTGCCTGCAGAAGCACTTGGCTTCAATTTTAGAGAAAAATGGGTAAGGGAGTTGTTATTAGGTATTTCCATAGGTGCTCTTGCGACCAGCTTTATATTTATTATTTCATACGTCATGGGTTGGGTAAGAGTAACAGGCTTTATTTTCGAAAAGCCTCCTGCCAAAATTTTGTCCACCCTTTTGCTCACCATCCTACTGATGGCTTCAATTGCGGTTGTTGAGGAAACAATGGTTCGAGGGTATGTGCTTCGAACGCTTAAATGGGGCTATGGTGCGTTTTCAGCTCTTATTATAAGCTCGGCGTTCTTCTCAATGCTTCATTTTCTTAATCCTGGAGCTACTTTGTTCGGCTTTTTGGGCACAATGGCAGCAGGCATTGTTCTCGGTTATGGATATTTGGCAACAGGCCGCTTGTGGCTCCCAATAGGATTTCACTTCGGCTGGAATTTTTTCCTAGGCCCTGTGTTCGGTTTCCCAGTTAGTGGAATTGAGTTCGATAGTTGGATTGAGCAGATAAGAACGGCAAATACCCTTTGGTTAGGCGGAGATTTCGGTCCCGAGGCCGGGCTTCTTTCTTTCATAGCCCTGCTACTCTCGGCTGTTGCCATTCGATGGTTCACCAAGAAGTCCGAGAAAGCACGATCGTAGTGTAAATTATGCCATTTGACACCGTCCCTCGAGGGTTGCTATAATTGCCCTGGCTTGTGACCAACTCTTAGGGGGTGGCTAGTTATCCATGAAAGGTGTAGTTCTCGCCGGCGGCCTTGGTACACGTCTTTATCCACTCACATATGCAACTAACAAGCATTTGCTGCCTGTCTTTGATAAGCCAATGATTTTTTATCCAATCCAAACGCTTGTCAAAGCGGGCATAACAGAAGTAATGGTAGTCACAGGCGGGCCTCATGCAGGTGACTTCCTTAGCGTACTCCAAAATGGCGAACAGCTTGGATTGAGACACCTTGAATATGCATACCAAGCTAAGGAAGGCGGTATTGCGGAGGCGCTTTCGTTATGTGAAGATTTTGCCGACGGCGGAAGCATAACTGTAATTCTTGGAGACAATACAACCGATGCTGATATTGGCCCGGCAGTAAGGTCATTTAAACAGGGCGCACGAATATTCCTAAAGCGAGTACCCGACCCTGAGCGGTTTGGTGTCCCAGTTTTTGGCGAAGGCGGCAGGATTATTGCAATCGAGGAAAAGCCAAAACAACCAAAGTCCGATTTTGCCGTTACAGGGCTATATATCTACGATAGTCAGGTTTTTGAATTCATTCGAAAATGTAAGCCCTCGGCACGCGGCGAGCTTGAAATTACGGATGTAAACAATTTATACATAAAAGCTGGCCAGCTGGATTGGGTTGAGCTTGAAGGTTTTTGGAGCGACGCTGGCACTTTTGAAAGCTTGTATCGCACTAACAAATTCTGGGCAGAAAAAGCACTCAAGGAAAAAGGGAAAACTTAAATTTGGGTGGTATTTCTCCGCTGTCTGCTGCCAGTCATCAGTTCCCCTATTGACTCTTAACCTATGAGTCTTGTATTCTAAGCTTGCTTAATCGTTTAACCGGCATTTGGAGGGTCTCCCATGAAGCACCTGCGCTGGCATATCGCCGGAATGCTAATGCTTGTAACAACAATCAACTATTTGGACCGCAACTCGCTTTCTGTAGCACAAGTGGAACTCGACCGCCATTTCCATATGAGCAACACGGACTATGGATATATCACCTTTGCCTTCTTGATAGCCTACGGAATTATGCACCCATTTATGGGCAGAATCATAGACTGGCTCACAACTAGGCGTGGAATGGCAATTGCGGTTACATGGTGGTCCATAGCAAATATTGCCCATGCATTTGCAGGCAGTGTATTTTCCTTTGCTTGTTTGAGAGCGCTGTTGGGGATAGGAGAAGCAGGCAACTTCCCCGGCGCAGCAAAAGCAGTTGCAGAATGGTTCCCTCCTAAGGAGCGAGCGGTTGCAACAGGCATCTTCAATCTTGGTGCAGGATTAGGCGCGGCAATTGCTCCGCCGTTGGTCGGAGCACTTATCATTGCTTTCGGCTGGAGAGCCGCATTTATAGCGACAGGTTTAATTGGCTTTGTTTGGCTGTTTTTTTGGCTTCTCCTATATCAGCAACCAGAAAAGAACCGCTTACTTACAAAAGAGGAGCTGGCGTATATTAGAAGCGGACAGGCAGAGGAAAAGGTAGAAGACGTTGCACAGCACGGAATTTGGAAAGAGGTGCTTTCTCGAAAGGAACTTTGGGCGCTTATCGCGGCTAGGACTCTGACCGACCCCGTGTGGCTCTTTTTTACCATGTGGCTACCAAAATATTTCAAGGCTGAACGGGGTTTTGACATAAAGCAAATCGCAATGTTTGTCTGGATACCATTTTTTGCCGCGGACGTGGGAAGCATTGTAGGTGGTGGAATCTCGGCTTACTTTATCAAGCGAGGGTGGCCAGTACTCACCGCTCGGAAAGTTGCTCTCCTTCTCAGCGCGGCGCTGATGCCAATGGTAATTCCTGCCGTATTTGTCGAAAGCTGGAAGTGGGCGCTTGTTTTTGTGTCCATACCACCATTTGCGCACCAGAGTTGGGCGGCAAGCGTGCTTACTTTGCCTGGCGACCTTTTCTCAAAACGAATGGTGGCATCAGCATACGGCATCTCGGGAACCTTGGGAATTCTTGCTGGCGGAGTTGTTATGATACTTGTTGGCAAAATTGTAGATTTCGGAAGTTACATGCCAATTTTTGTCGCCGCCGGCTTTATGCATTTGATTGCTGCAGGGATTATCTTTGCGCTAATTCGGCAGCGAAAAGTTAACCCAATTCCAACATAATTTTGTGCTTCCTATAATAACCCCCACCAACTGAATGCTGCCTCAAATGTTTTAAGGCAAATTTAAGTATGGAAAACTTGACTCTATTTTTGTAATGTGTTATTATGCTCAGACAACTACATTTTGTAAACGCGTTGAAGAGGCTAGTAGACAGAATGGGGCCGTTTCAGAGAGTTGCCGGATGGTGCGAGGTAACGCGGGCGTCTGTCGAATCTCACCTCGGAGCATGAGAGCCGAAAACCGTATGGGCCGAATGGAAGAAATGAGTCGAACATTCTTCCATTTCGCCCGCCGGGCTAAGTAAGTTCTCACGGTTGGCGGCCGTTATCCTGCTAAGAGCGGGCCAAGCAGCTTCACCTTCAATTATAGAAGCGCTTTGGTCAAACCAGGGTGGTACCGCGTGAGAGTTAGCCTCTCGTCCCTTTGGGCCGAGAGGCGTTTGTGCAAATTTAAACCAAGTTGAATTTCACTTGAGTTTACCAAGTTTTAATGACAATCTATATAAAAGCAACAGATAACGATTTTAAGAGGTGACAAGCGTGAGAAGCGATGCCGTGAAAAAGGGATTGGAGCGTGCTCCCCACAGAATGCTATTTTATGCCGACGGGTTGACAAAGGAGGAAATGGCAAGGCCGTTTATTGGAGTTGTAAACTCGGCTAACGAAATTGTGCCTGGCCATATCCATCTGGATAAAATCGCAGAGGCCGTTAAGGCTGGCATCCGAATGGCAGGTGGAACTCCGCTCGAGTTCGGCATGATAGGAATCTGCGATGGGATTGCGATGGGACACGAAGGGATGAAATACTCCCTGGCAAGCAGAGAGCTTATTGCAGACTCGGTAGAATCAATGACAATTGCGCATGGTTTGGATGCGCTTGTACTCATTCCAAACTGCGACAAGATTATACCGGGAATGCTAATGGCGGCTGCACGGCTGAATATTCCAGCGATAGTAATAAGTGGCGGACCAATGCTCGCAGGCTTCTATAAGGGCGAGGCGATATCTTTCACAAAGGTTATGGAAGGTGTCGGCGCAGTTGCAAGCGGCAAAATGACGGAGGAGGAGCTGGCACAAATTGAAGAGGTTGCTTGCCCTGGCTGTGGTTCATGTGCTGGAATGTTCACGGCAAACTCAATGAACTGTCTGACAGAAGCTCTTGGGATGGGGCTTCCAGGGAATGGCACAATACCGGCAGTAGCTTCCGCACGCATTCGCTTGGCAAAGCAGGCGGGCATGGCAATTATGAACCTCCTTGAGAAGCAAATCAAGCCTCGAGATATTATGACAAAGGATGCGTTCGAGAATGCAATTGCAGTTGATATGGCACTTGGTTGTTCGACAAACACCGTGCTCCACGTGCTTGCAATTGCCAATGAGGCCCGCGTTAAACTCGATCTCGATGATTTCAATAAGCTAAGTGCACGAACACCGCACCTCTGTAGTCTCAGCCCTGCTGGGAAGCATCATCTGGAAGACTTGGACCAAGCTGGCGGAATACCTGCGGTCATGAATGAACTCCTTAAAAATGGCTTACTTCCATCGCCAGATAACATAACGGTGACCGGCAAGACTGTCCGAGAAAATATAAGTAAGCGTGAAATCCTGCGGCCTGACGTAATACGTTCTGTCGCAAGTCCATATCACGCAGAAGGAGGTTTAGCCATCCTGCGAGGCAATATTGCCCAGGATGGTGCGGTTGTAAAGCAGTCCGCTGTTGCGCCTGAAGTGCTTAAATTCTCCGGCCCAGCAGTTGTTTTCGATTCGGAGGACGCGGCGACTTCAGCAATTCTTAGTGGCAAGCTTCCTAAAGGCTCGGTTATTGTGGTTCGATATGAAGGGCCGAAAGGTGGACCAGGGATGCGCGAAATGCTTTTCCCAACAGCTGCTGTTGTAGGCATGGGGCTTGAGACTGAGATGGCGCTCATAACTGACGGGCGATTCTCTGGTGCATCGAAAGGGTGTTCTATTGGTCACATCTCCCCCGAAGCAGCTGAGGGCGGCAATATCGCTTTGTTGAAAGATGGCGACATCATCGACATAGACATCCCAGCCAAAACAATCAATGTTCGATTATCTGATGAAGAGCTGGCGAAGAGGCGTGCATCATGGACTGCCCCTGAGCCAAAAGTGAAAGAAGGATATCTCGCTCGATATGCCCGGTATGTGACATCTGCCGGCACTGGAGCGATTGTGAAATAGGACGGAGGAATGTAGTTTGAAGATAACAGGAGCACAGGCATTAGTGGAATCCTTAAGACGCGAAGGTGTTGAGGTAATATTTGGTTTTCCGGGAGGCGTCATGCTTCCTATATACGACTGCCTGTACGACTGCAAGGATATTCGGCATATACTTGTAAGGCATGAGCAGGGCGCAGCCCATGCGGCTGATGGTTATGCTCGTGCAACCGGAAGAGTGGGAGTTTGTTTTGCGACCTCTGGCCCAGGAGCGACAAATCTAGTAACAGGAATTGCTACTGCATATATGGACTCGATTCCCATAGTTGCAATCACTGGGCAGGTGAGAACAACGGCGCTTGGCAAGGATTCCTTCCAAGAAGCCGACATCACCGGAATCACCATGCCGATTACTAAGCACAATTTCCTCGTGAAAAATAGCAAAGATGTGCCAGAGGTTGTGGCGGAAGCATTTCATATCGCTCGCACAGGTCGTCCTGGCCCTGTGCTTATAGACATGCCTATGGATGTATCTTTAGGTGTGATTGACTACAAACCTGTAACCAATGTTGACATCCCATCATACAAACCGAACACCGTGGGTCATCCACTTCAAATTAAAAAGGCGGCAAAGCTAATAGCATCTGCTGAGCGGCCAGTGATATACGCCGGCGGTGGAGTGATCTCCTCAGGTGCCAGCCCTGAACTTTTGGAGCTGAGCGAGCGCACTAATATTTTGGTAACAACTACACTTCTAGGCAAAGGAGCGTTCCCGGAGACCCATCCAAACTCGCTTGGCATGCTGGGGATGCATGGAACGGCTTATGCGAACTATGCCGTAGCGCATTGTGATTTGCTGATTGCCATCGGCGCTCGGTTTGATGATCGTGTTACAGGCAAACTGGATGCTTTTGCCCAAAAAGCGAAAGTCATCCATATAGACATTGACCCAGCCGAGATTGGCAAAACAGTGCATGTGGATGTGCCAATTGTCGGCGACTGTAAGCTTGTTCTCCAGGACTTGCTTAAATATGTTGAGCCTCGCCAGCCAACCAGTTGGAATGAACAAGTTATGAAGTGGAAGGCTGAATATCCGCTCCATTACGGTGAGAACGGTTTGCTTCCACAGTATGTGATTGAGAAAATTTGGGAAGTCACGAACGGTGAGGCGGTAGTTGCGACAGGCGTTGGCCAGCATCAGATGTGGGCCGCCCAGTTTTATAAGTGTAAATACCCGCGTCAATTCC
The DNA here is from genome assembly GCA_029907255.1 of Armatimonadota bacterium. Classification (NCBI taxonomy): domain Bacteria; kingdom Bacillati; phylum Armatimonadota; species Armatimonadota bacterium. Next base: position 209,817 of record JARYMF010000005.1, on the reverse strand, counting down.
TATCATCTGGCGGTCTTGGGACTATGGGTTTTGGTTTCCCAGCAGGAATCGGAGCAAAAGTTGGGCGACCCAATGATATTGTGTTTGTGATTGATGGCGACGGCAGCTTCCAAATGACCTTACAAGAGCTAATTGTGGCTGTGGAAAATAAAATTGCCGTGAAGGTGGCTATTTTAAATAACCAGTATCTCGGCATGGTGCGGCAGTGGCAGGAGCTGTTCTGGAACCGTCGCTATGCAGGAGTGGATATAGCTGCTCAGCCGGACTTTGTAAAACTTGCAGAAGCATACGGTGCGGTTGGCATGCGCATTGAGAAAAAAGAGCAAGTTGTTGATGCTCTTAAAAAATCGCTAGAATACGACGATGTGCCTGTGATTATGGACTTCCATATCGAGCGCGAAGAAAATGTCTTTCCAATGATCCCTGCTGGGCAGAGCATCGAGGAAATGATGGTTCGACGACCAAAGTAAGTTCGGAGGGACAATTAGAAATGCAACATACGATAACAGCTTTAGTTGAAAACAAACCTGGCGTTCTAGCTCGGGTTGCGGGGCTATTTGCCCGCAGGGGGTTCAATATCGAGTCACTAGCCGTTAGTATAACCGAGGACCCCTCGGTGTCTCGAATGACAATCGTGGTTGGTGGAGACGATGCAGTGCTCGAACAGATTACAAAACAGCTTAACAAGCTAATTGATGTAATCAAGGTTGTCGATTATAAGGGAATTCCAATTGTGGAACGAGAGCTTGCATTGATTAAAGTCAACGCCGATGCTGGCGTGCGGTCGGAGATTATGCAGATTGTAGACATTTTTCGCGCTAAAATCATTGATGTTAGCGAAAAAACATTCACAGTGGAAGTCACAGGCAGCGTTGATAAGATTAACGCAATCGAAAAGCTTCTTGAGAGCTATGGAATTAAGGAAGTCGTCCGCACTGGTCGCATTGCCATGATGCGCGGTGCCAAAACTCCATAAGGATAGCTAATAAATAATAGGTAGCATTTGAGGAAATCTTTCCTCGAAGGGTAGCTTTTTCTTATAAAGTCCTTGGGCTTAGATAAAACAGCGGGAGGTAAACAATGGCAAAAGTTTATTACGATCAGGATGCTAATCTCGATGTGTTGAAAGGGCGAAAGGTTGCAATCATTGGCTATGGAAGTCAGGGCCATGCCCAGGCGCAAAATCTAAGAGATAGCGGCGTTGATGTAATCGTCAGCGATCTTCCTGGCACGCCAAATTGGGAAAAGGCGATTGAGGACGGTTTCAAACCAGTATCGGCGGCGGAAGCCTCATCGGAAGCAAGCATCATCCAAATCCTTACAGAGGACGAAGTTCAGCCGAAGGTTTACAAGGGCGAAGTTGAAATGAACCTTACTGAGGGTAAAGCCCTCCTATTTTCGCACGGTTTTAATATTCATTTTGGGCAGATAGTTCCACCGGCGAACGTTGATGTGATAATGGTTGCGCCCAAAGGCCCAGGGCATCTTGTGCGTCGGCAATATACCGAAGGCGCAGGCGTCCCAGCTCTAATTGCTGTGCAACAAGATGCTTCTGGCAAGGCAAAAGAGATAGCGCTGGCATATGCAAAAGGAATCGGTGCGACAAGAGTTGGCGTCCTTGAGACCACCTTTAAGGAAGAGACTGAAACAGACCTCTTTGGCGAGCAAGCCGTGCTGTGTGGCGGGGCGACATCCCTTGTTATTGCTGGTTTCGAGACGCTAGTTGAGGCGGGTTACCAACCGGAAATTGCGTACTTTGAGTGCCTGCATGAGTTAAAGCTTATCGTAGATCTCATGTATGAAGGCGGTATCAGCTGGATGAGATATTCAATCAGCAATACTGCAGAATATGGCGACTATACTCGTGGGCCGCGAATAATCAATGAAAATACGCGTGCCGAAATGAAGCGCATTCTAGGCGAAATCCAAAGAGGCGAATTCGCAAAGGAATGGATACTTGAAAATGCAGCCAACCGACCAGTTTTCAATGCGGCTCGGAGGATGGCAAAAGAGCATATGATTGAAGAGGTAGGTGCACGCCTTCGCGAAATGATGCCGTATTTGAAAAAGAAGCGGTAAAGCGCAACAAGTAGCAAGCATATTAAAGCCTTTCGTGGTTGCTTGATACTTGTAGCTTGTTTCTTTCGGGGGCATTCTTATGAGCAGGAGAATACTTATATTTGATACCACGCTCAGAGACGGCGAACAATCGCCCGGAGCAAGCATGAATATCGAGGAAAAATTGGAGGTGGCAAAGCAACTTGCCCGCTTGAATGTAGATGTAATTGAGGCGGGGTTCCCAATCTCATCTCCAGGAGATTTCGAAGCAGTCAAGGCGATTGCCCAGCAGATTAAAGGTCCGGCAATCGCAGGTTTGTGTCGGGCGAACGATGCCGATATTGACCGTACGTGGGAGGCAGTTCGGTACTCCAATAAGCCCTATATACATACCTTCATCGCAACGTCTGATATTCATCTTGAGAGAAAACTAAAGAAATCCAGAGAAGAGGTTCTCGACCTGGCTGTAAAGGCAGTCAAGCGTGCAAAATCTTACTGTGAAAATGTGGAGTTCTCCGCCGAAGATGCATCGAGGACAGATATTGATTATCTATGTCAAGTTGTAGAGGCGGTAATAGATGCTGGCGCCACCGTGGTCAACATTCCCGATACAGTCGGCTATGCCGTGCCGCATGAGTTCGCGAATATTATCAGGACGTTGCTAGACAGGGTGCCGAATATCAATAAATGCATACTGAGCGTCCATTGCCATAACGACCTTGGGTTGGCGGTTGCAAATTCATTAGCGGCAGTGCTTGCGGGTGCAGGACAGGTAGAGTGTACGATAAATGGGATTGGCGAGCGTGCGGGTAATGCAGCGCTTGAGGAAGTCGTGATGGCAATTAATACCCGCAAGGACGTCTTCGATGTTACGACAGGTATAAACACAAAGGAAATTTACCGCGCTAGCAGGCTTGTGAGCGACGTCACTGGTTTGCAGGTTCAGGCGAACAAGGCAATTGTTGGAAGCAATGCTTTTGCCCATGAGGCAGGAATCCATCAGCACGGCGTAATCCAGGATAAGAGAACCTATGAGATTATAGACGCAGAGGATATAGGCCTTTCTGAGAGCAAGCTTGTGCTTGGGAAACATTCTGGACGCCACGCGTTTGAAAAGCGGCTTAGCGAGCTTGGTTACGAGCTTACTCGTGAAGAACTTGACAAGGCATTTGCAAGGTTCAAGGAAGTGGCTGACAAAAAGAAGGAAATATTCGATGAGGATTTGGAAGCCTTAGTCGCCGATGAAGTTCATGCTATTCCTGAAACATATCAGCTGACGTACATGACCGTGATGACTAGCCTTGAGGGGATTCCCACTGCTACAATCAAAATTGCTACGCCCAATGGCGAGCTGAGCGATTGTGGAACTGGCGTTGGTTCGGTGGACGCAGTATACAAAACGATTGACAAAATTATTAGAGTTCCACACACTCTAAAAGATTATATTGTAAAAGCAGTAACGGGCGGCACCGATGCTTTGGGTGAAGTTACTGTGAAGTTAGCAGATGATAGGAACGTTTATACAGGTAGAGGTGCTAGCCTCGACATCGTGGAGGCAAGCGCCAAGGCGTACATCCAGGCTATTAACAAACTAGTCTATTATCAAGCAAAGCGTGGCAACAGCCGCGCCAGTGAAAAGCCTGTGCTTTAGATTGAGGTACAATATGGGTCAAACAATAACACAAAAGATACTCGCAGCTCATGCTGGCAAAGATCAAGTCGAGCCAGGCGAACTAATTACAATAAAGTTGGATTTTATGCTTGGGAACGACATCACGGCTCCAATAGCGATTCGTGAGTTCAAGCAGATTGGCGTTGATTGCGTGTTCGACAAAGAGCGTATCGCACTTGTTCCAGACCATTACACGCCAGCAAAAGATATGAAAGCTGCTCAGCAAGTCAAAGAAATGCGGGAATTCGCCCATGAATATGGCATTACAAACTACTTTGAAGTTGGTCGCGTTGGCGTCGAACATACGCTTCTTCCCGATGAAGGACTTGTAGTACCCGGTGATGCCGTTATCGGGGCTGATTCCCATACATGTACATATGGTGCGCTGGGGCTTTTTTCAACCGGCGTGGGGAGCACAGACCTAGCAGCAGCGATGGCACTAGGTGAAACTTGGGTCCGGGTGCCGGAGACCATCAAGTTCGTTTATTACGGTAAATTAAACAAGTGGGTTGGCGGAAAAGACTTGATACTCTACACAATTGGCAAGATTGGTGTGGATGGGGCGCTCTATTGCTCGATGGAGTTCACAGGCGAAACCATTTCTTTTCTACCAATGGCTGACCGCTTCACAATGTGCAACATGGCAATCGAAGCTGGTGGCAAAAACGGCATAATGCATGTTGACGATACCACACTTGAATATGTAAAACCGCGGGCAAAACGCCCTTGGAAGGTCTATGCAAGCGATCCTGATGCCTTGTATAAAGAAATAATCGAGATTGATGTCTCTGAAATTGAGCCTCAGGTTGCATTTCCACATCTTCCGGAGAACACAAGGCCGGTAAGTCAAGCAACCGATATACGGATTGACCAAGCAGTAATTGGCTCTTGTACAAATGGTCGCATCGAAGACCTGCGAATCGCCGCAAGCGTCTTAAAAGGGCGCAAGGTCCATCCCGATGTGCGGCTAATCATTATTCCCGCAACTCAAGAAATTTGGCAACAGGCAATGCGTGAAGGACTTTTTGATATATTCATCGAGGCTGGTGCAGCGGTAAGCACGCCGACGTGTGGCCCCTGTCTTGGAGGGCACATGGGATGCCTTGCAGAGGGTGAGCGGGCAATTGCTACAACCAACCGCAATTTCGTAGGCAGGATGGGCCACGTCAAGTCGGAAGTTTATCTGTCGAATCCTGCAATTGCGGCGGCATCTGCCGTTTTGGGCAGGATAGGAAGCCCAGAAGAACTCAATTGATTGAGATTAGTGTTGACTTTAGATTTTGAAAAATATTAAAAGCGCAAACGGAGATAGTGCAGATTATGATTTTCAAAGGCAAAGTTCATAAATATGGTAGCAACGTAGATACGGATGTCATTATCCCTGCGCGCTACCTTGTCACATCTGACCCTGCAGAGTTGGCAGCACACTGCATGGAGGATATAGACCCCGATTTCGTGAAGAGGGTGCAGCCAGGCGACATCATTGTCGCTGAAGAAAATTTTGGTTGTGGTTCGTCCCGAGAGCATGCGCCAATAGCAATCAAAACTTCGGGAATATCCTGTGTAATTGCAAAAACATTCGCTAGAATCTTTTACCGTAACTCATTTAACATTGGGCTGCCAATACTCGAATGCCCAGAAGCGGTTGATGGCATTTCAGCTGGCGACAAAGTAGAAGTTGAAACATCAACAGGTAAAATTGTCAACTTGACGACGGGCAAAGTGTTTCAGGCAAGGCCTTTCCCCGAATTTATCCAACAGCTAATTTTGGCAGGTGGCCTGATTCCTTATGCACGTGAAAGGGTCAAAGCTCTAAAAAAGTGCCGCTGATTGCGGCAGAGGTGACTGTATTATGCCAAAGGTCTTAATTTACGATACAACTTTGCGAGACGGTTCCCAGGGCGAAGGAATATCCCTCACTGTAGAGGATATGATTAAAATCGCCCTGCGGCTTGATGAGGCTGGTTTTCACTACATCGAAGGAGGCTGGCCAGGATCAAATCCCAAGCATGAAGAGTTTTTTGAACGCATGAAATCTGTGCCATTGTCTCATGCGAAGCTAGCCGCATTCGGAAGTACCAGACGTGCGAATGTTCGGCCTGAGGAGGATGCAAACCTTATTAGCCTCATTAAGAGCGAGACCCCGGTTATAACAATTTTCGGCAAATCATGGGATCTTCATGTCACCGACGCACTAAAGGTTAGCTTAGACCAGAACATCGAGATGATTCTAGATTCCGTGCAATTTCTAAAAAATCATGGAAAAGAGGTCATCTTTGATGCAGAGCATTTCTTTGATGGATTCAAGGCTAACTCAAGCTATGCTATAGACACGATAAAGGCTGCTGAAGCTGCCAATGCAGATGCCGTAGTGCTCTGTGATACAAATGGCGGTTCGTTGCCCGACGAGATAATAGCTGGTGTTCGAGCTGCTTGCAGTGCTGTGAATATACCAGTTGGTATTCATACCCACAACGATTCAGAAATGGCGGTTGCCAATACAATCGTTGCAGTTCAGAATGGCGCCGTGCAAGTACAAGGCACTGTCAACGGTTTTGGCGAACGATGTGGCAATGCCAACCTTTGCTCGATTATCCCAATACTACAGCTTAAACTAGGAATAGAGTGTATCCCAGAATCGTCATTGGCCGAGCTGACGAGTCTTTCTAACTACGTTTATGAGATTGCAAACGTTGTACCAAACGACCGTCAGCCTTTTGTTGGCCGAAGTGCATTTGCTCACAAAGCTGGTGTTCATGTGGACGCAATAATGAAAAATGTTCGCACGTATGAACATATTGACCCAGAGAGAGTGGGTAATGTGCGAAGGGTACTCATATCAGAGCTGTCTGGCGCGAGCAATATCGTCCATAAAGCTCAAAGATATGGTGTTGACCTCACAAAGAAATCGCCTGAGACGCGCGAAGTGTTGAAAAAAATTGTTGAGCTGGAGAATGAGGGCTACTCGTTTGAGGGTGCAGAGGCATCTTTTGAGCTTCTTCTTCAGAAAACGCTGGGTTCATATAAAAAGCTGTTTGACTTAAAGAGTTTCCGTGTAATTGTTGAACAGCGGGGGACAGACCCAGAACCCATAACTGAAGCTACTCTAAGAGTAGCTGTTAATGGCGAGGAATTGCTTACGGTTGCAGAAGGCGATGGTCCAGTTCACGCATTGGACAATGCCCTTCGCAAAGCCCTTGAAAAGTTCTATCCCGAAGAACTGAAACACATCAAGCTTACAGATTTTAAGGTCCGTGTGCTCGACGCAAAGCAGGCAACAGCGGCAGGAGTGCGTGCCATTGTTGAATCAACCGACGGCACGTCATCGTGGAGCACTGTAGGTGTCTCTACAAATATAATAGAAGCAAGCTGGCATGCGTTGGTTGATAGCGTCGAATATGGTTTGCTGAAACTTATGCGAAAGAAATCTAATTAAAGGACACTCTTCTTGGAATTTCTCAAGTGCCAGCCTTATGATATGTAGCAGGCTGGCACTTAGTTCGTTTAATGGTAGAGAAATGAAGGTTAAGCTAGCTAATCCAGCAGGTTTTTGCTATGGCGTTCGCCGGGCTATTGATGTGGCGCTTGAGGCTGCTGAAAAGCATGGCACACCTATGTATACCCTTGGCCCGCTGATTCACAACCCCCAAGTAATATTAAAGTTGGAAGAGCGAGGAATCCATGAAGTGCACGACATTGCAGATGCCCCGCAAGGAAGTTTTATAATCATGCCATCACACGGCGTTCCTCGTGAAGTGATGCGTCAGGCTGAGAATCGCGGTCTTCAGGTGGTAGACGTTACATGCCCATTTGTTCGGAAAGTCCATGAGATTGCAGAAAACCTAGTTGCAGATGGCTACCAGGTAATAGTTCTGGGCGACCCAGGACACACAGAGGTTCGGGGAATAATGAGCGTGGCTGGCGAAAATGGCTTGGCGGTTTCCGATGTAAAAGATATAGACCCATCAAAGCTGTGCGAGCGAGTTGGCATCATTTCGCAAACTACGCAGACAACCGAGCGTTTCGAGAGGCTTGTAGAAGAGGTTGCGAGATGGGTAAAGGATGTTCGGGCTCACAATACAATTTGCCATGCGACCACTAGACTCCAAAAGGCAGCACTGGACCTTGCAGCGGAGGTGGATGTAATGCTGGTCATTGGCGGCCACAATAGCGCAAATACGCGCCGTCTTGCAGAAATATGCGCAGATACCGGCGTCCCAACACACCATATCGAAGTTGCTAGCGAGCTGGAGGATTCTTGGTTTACAGGTGTTCAAACTGTAGGTGTTACTGCTGGCGCTTCGACACCAGATTGGATAATCGAAGAAGTAGTTAAAAAGTTGGAAAATTGGGATTGAAAGACGTTAAGGCAATAGATACATTTTTTGTGAGACTACCTTTCCATGAAAAAGCTAAATTCAAAAATCGCAAAAGTAGCGCAAGGCAGCCCAGCAGAAATAGCTGGAATTAAGCCAGGAGATATTCTTGTTTCTCTGAACGCTCATAAAATATGCGATGTACTTGATTACAGGTTTTTTGGAGCCGACGAAGAAGTAGAGGTGGAGGTTCTGAGAAATGGTAGCCGCATTATAAGTACTATTCACAAAGAACTTGGTGAGGACCTCGGCATTGAGTTTGTCGAAGAGCTATTCGACGGAGTCCGCATTTGTCGCAATAATTGTATCTTTTGCTTCCTTAAGCAAATGCCACCAGGTCTTAGGAAGTCACTTTATTTGCGAGATGATGACTTTCGATTATCTTTCGTCCACGGGAACTATATTACACTTACTAATCTGAGCGATGAGGACGTTGAGCGCATAATCTCCCAGAAAATGAGCCCACTATATGTTTCTGTTCACTCAACTGACCCAAAAATTCGCGAATATATGCTTGGCAACAAGAAGGCAGGGCAGATTATGAAAGAGCTCAAACGTCTTGCAGACGCTGGGATAACGTTGCATGCTCAGATTGTACTTTGTCCCGGAATTAATGATGGGGAAAGTCTTAAACGCACGGTTTATGATCTTGGTACGCTTTATCCTTCGGTTGCTTCCGTTGCAATAGTTCCTGTTGGTCTTACTCGATATCGAGAAGGACTAGTGCCGATTAAACCAGTTGATTCAGTTTTGGCAACAGAAGTATTGGATGCATGTGCATCGTGGCAGCGGCAGTTCTTGCGCAGTCTAGGCACGCGTTTTGTTTTTCCTGCAGATGAATTTTATCTCCTAGCTGGCCGTCCATTCCCATCACGACGTACTTATGAGGGCTTTCCTCAACTTGAGGATGGAGTGGGACTCTCACGACTCTTCTTAGACGACCTTAGGAAGGTGAAACGGAGAGCAAATAACACTGTACTGCGCCCAGGGAAATACGTCTTAGTAACCGGAGTGCTGGCGGCAAATATGGTTCGGGAATTAGTGGAAATTTTGAATCAAATCCCCGCCATTCAGTGTAGAATCTGTATAGTAAGGAATATGTTTTTTGGAGAAACTATAACGGTTGCTGGCTTGCTAACAGGTAGTGATATTGCATTCTCGTTGGCGGATGTTGCTCCTGATGAAATTGTATTAATACCGTCTGTAGCTCTCAAAGACGGCCTATTTCTTGACGATATGAGCTTGGATGAACTAAGTCATATGGTTGGTGCAAGAGCTGAAGCAGTCGAACCAACCCCGATGGGTGCTTTTAAGCGGTTGTGTGAGGATACCTGAGGTGATTTAGTTGTCAAATCCGATGGTTGCTGTCGTCGGCCGGCCAAATGTAGGCAAATCTACGCTTTTCAATAGGCTGGTCGGCAAGAGAATCGCAATTGTAGAAGATGTTCCTGGTGTTACGCGAGATAGGCTTTATGCTGAGGCTGAGTGGCTTGGGCGTAACTTTATGTTGATTGATACCGGCGGTCTAATTTTGAATGAGAAAGACCCACTAACTGTTCAGGTGAGAACCCAGGCTGAGATTGCTATATCCGAAGCCGATGTAATAGTTTTCTTAGTAGATGTGACTGAGGGAGTCACACCTGCAGATATGGAGGTCGCGGACGTTTTGCGTCGCACGCGCAAACCTGTATTGGTAGCAGTAAACAAGGTTGATAACGAGCGCCTGGAACGGGAATCCATTGAGTTTTTCTCTTTAGGTTTAGGCGATATATATCCTATTTCCTCGCTCCACGGCCGCGGAGTGGCTGAGTTGCTGGATAAAATCATCGAAAATCTGCCAGTTCCTACCGCCGAAAAAGTTTATTCCGAAGAAGTTATAAAGATAGCAATTATTGGTCGTCCGAATGTTGGGAAGTCGTCTCTTCTTAATGCAATTATAAAAGAAGAGAGAGCTATTGTAAGCGATATTCCAGGCACAACACGCGATGCGATTGACACGTATTTTGAACATGGTGACCAGAGATTTGTATTGATTGACACCGCTGGTATTAGGCGTGCAGGAAAAATCCAGCGCTCTATTGAATACTATTCGGTACTTCGGGCTGTTCGTGCCCTTGAACGGGCAGATGTCGCACTTGTAGTGATAGATGCATCGGAGGGAGTAGTGGACGGCGACAAGCGTGTGGCTGGTTATTCCCATGACGCTGGAAAAGCCGCTGTTATTGTAGTCAACAAATGGGATTTGGCTAAGAAGCAGGGGAAAACAATTAACGGATTTACGGAGCTAGTTCGTCGTGAGATGCCTTTTATGAACTATGCGCCCATTGTATTTACATCTGCGATAGAAGGCACGGGAATTACTGAATTGCTTGGTTGCGCCGCCATCGCATCCCAAAATCATGCGTTGAGGCTTCCAACTGGCGAGCTCAATCGGTTGATTGGCGATATTGTAGATGCAAGGCCGTATTCCGAAAAAGGAAAGGAATTTAGGGTGTATTATGCTACAATGCCATCGGTGCGGCCGCCGACGATTGTGCTCTTTACAAACGACCCAGACCTACTTCATTTTTCATACCAGCGATATATCGAAAACCAACTTAGGAAGCATTATACATATGAGGGCACACCAATAAGGATTTTTGCAAGGAAGGCTGAACATAGCAGGCCCCATTAGGAAAAGGAAAAACTTTCCAATCAACAAGGAGGTAGTTCAATCTAAAAAGCGATGGATGAAGCGATAACTTTAGTTGCAAGTTACTTATTGGGTGCGGTGCCTTTTGGCTTAATAATTGCGAAAGCATGGCGTGGCATTGACATTCGCAAGGTGGGCAGCGGAAACATTGGCGCAACTAATGTCTACCGAACGCTTGGTTTGGCGCCAGGAATCACCGTTTTTATTGCCGATGTACTTAAAGGTTTAATTCCGACTGTAATGGCAATCCGGTTATTCGATCAACCCTGGGTAGCTGTGGCAGCAGGGCTTTCAGCAATTATCGGCCATAGCTTGTCGGTGTTTCTTAAGTTCAAAGGTGGCAAGGGAGTTGCAACTAGCCTAGGAGTTGCCATTGGGCTTGCACCGTTAATTGCATTAATAGCATTTGGAATTTGGGTGGCGATTGTGCTTGTGACAAGGTATGTTTCCGTAGCTTCAATTATTGCAGTGTTGAGCGTTCCGCCGCTAATGTGGGCGTTTGGAAAACCCTTGGAGTATAAATTATTTGCACTTCTTGTTGCCATATTTGTAGTAGTGAAACATCGGTCAAACATTATAAGGCTTATTCAAGGTAGGGAACTACGATTTGTGAAACACAATGAGAAAACGGAGGAGCAAAATGGTTAAAGGAGTTGAAGGAGACCCATTGGTGGCACTGGCCAGAGAAGCTATAGAGGAATTCGTTCGCTTTGGGAGAGTAAAACCCGTGCCCAATCCACTTCCGCCTGAAATGGAAACTCGCGCTGGGGTGTTTGTCAGCTTGAAAAAGTTTGGACAATTGCGTGGATGCATAGGGACAATCGAACCTATACGTGCAAACCTAGCTGAAGAAATCATTGAGAATGCAATAAGCGCTTCTACAAGAGACCCTCGGTTCGAACCCGTAACTGAAGATGAGCTTGACGATCTTTCAATTTCAGTGGATGTGCTGAGCCATCCGGAACCGATTTCTAGCATGGCTGAGCTTGACCCCAAAAAGTACGGAGTCATTGTTGAAAGTGGGTGGAGGCGTGGCTTGTTGCTTCCCGACCTCGATGGGGTTGATACAGTTGAGGACCAAGTTGGTATAGCCATGCGTAAGGCTGGGATTATAGATGGCGAGCCCATCCAACTATACCGTTTTGAAGTTAAGCGACATGGTGGTGGATAGAGACCAACAGCCTAGAATTATTCTTGCGTCGGCTTCTCCTCGAAGGCGGGATCTTTTATCCCTAATTGTATCCAGATTTGAAGTCATTCCGAGCGACTTTGATGAATCTGTTCTTCCTCTATGGCCGCCTGAGAATCATGTTGTGCAATCAGCTCTATCTAAGGCTAATAATGTAGCAGTAAGAATCTCGGATGGAATTATTATAGGTGCAGATACAATTGTAGTGGCAGGGAACGAAGTTCTCGGGAAGCCGACCGATGCGGAAGATGCACGTCGGATGCTCAAACTTCTTTCCGGGCGCTCGCATTATGTCTATACTGGCGTCTGCGTAGTCCAAAGAGCTAAAAACCATACTTGCCAAACATTTATTGACTATGTGCGAACCGAAGTCAGTTTTTGCGAACTAAATGACGAACTCATAGACGCTTACATCGCGACAGGCGAACCGCTCGACAAAGCCGGTGCATACGGCATTCAGGAGCGAGGTAGCTTGTTGGTTGAGGGCATAATAGGTGATTACTTCAATGTCGTTGGCCTACCAGTGTTTCGGCTCAGCCGGATGCTCTATAAGGCTGGAGTTCCCTTCTTTGGTTAAAAGATATTGCTATGGACCTTGAAACTGTCAATTTTCTCTTAAGTCCTGAAGGCGAGGGGTTGCTAAATAAGGCTAAAAACCTTGATGGGGATTTCCTATTGCGCCTTGAAAAACTGCGAAAAGAGTATCCAAGCAAGTTTGCCAGCGCTGCACTTGAATTACTTGATTTAAGGGAGAGGGCGAGGCGAAAGTTTGTCCTTGCAGATCGAATGTTTTTCACTCGGGAAGCTCTCGAGCAGTCATCGGGTGAGACCATTTCTAAATACCGCGCTGAACGTTTTTGTCAGAGTGGCAGTGTCTTCGACCTCGGATGTGGAATCGGTGGTGATACTCTTGGCTTGGCGACGCAGTGCTTTGTGACGGCGGTAGAAAAGGACCCCGTCAGACTTGCGATGGCAAGACGAAATGTCGAGGTTTATGGCTTTGCGGAACGCGTAGATTTCATCAATGCCGATGTAACCGAGATACCGCTAAAAGCCACCGCCGCCTTTATTGATCCATCTCGGCGTGACAAAGGACAGCGTGCTAGGAGCCTCGCCGATATAGAGCCTTCCGCCACTTTTCTTCATCATCTTGCGAATGTTGTTTCAGATGTAGCCATCAAGCTATCGCCAGTGTTCAAAGACGGGGAATTGGAGTCCTTCGATGGGGAGATTGAGTTCATATCCGAAAATGGTGAGTGCAAAGAAGCTGTGATTTGGCTTGGGGGGCTCAAAACAGCTAGTCGGCGTGCGATAATCCTTCCATCTCGCGCAACTTTGGTAGATGAACCAGTTGAGCATGTGCCTATCAGAGCTCCCGCTGCATATATTTATGAGCCGGATCCGTGTATTATTCGAGCACATCTTGTCGAACAGCTAGCACATCGGATTGGTGCAGAGAAGATAGACGAGCAAATTGCATATCTTACGTCAGATAAATGGGTATCAACTCCATTCGCAGACGTTTACCATGTAATTGACCACATGCCTTTCAGTTTGAAGAATATTAACACCCGCTTGCGAGAGCTGGATGTAGGCAAGGTGATAGTCAAGAAAAGAGGCGTTCCATTTGAGCCACTCGAAATTGAGCGGCGGCTGAAGTTGCCTGGTAGTAGAGAAATGTTACTCATTCTTACTCGTGTCGCTGGAAAGCCTTGGGCGTTGATATGCACGCAGGTCGCAAAGGGAGCTGAAAGCAAAGCTCCGGCGGCACGTCAGGGGGCTACTAATGATTAATAAGCATCTAATGATAATTATTATTTTGGTGTCCTTCGGGTCTTGCGCTGGTGCTGGGCCTAGTGTTGAGTGCGTAGATTATCGGGGATGGAGCGGTTCCTATCGCATGAGCGCAGGACGATATAGCCTTGTTGTTGTTCCTGCAATAGGCGGGAGGATAATGGAATACTCGCTCGATGGCCGCAATGTTATTTGGGAGAATGCTGTAGAATTTGGGAAGGTGTATGAAATAACAAACGATTGGAGGAATTACGGCGGTTATAAGACGTGGGTCTCGCCTCAAGATTACTGGCATTGGCCTCCCGACCCCATACTCGACAGGGGAAAAGCTAATGTCGAGGTCTTTGATAGGGATGGCAGGAAATGGCTTAGAATCATTGGCCAGCCAAGCTTGAAAAGTGGTGTAATGTTCATCAAGGAGCTTACACTTGACGAAAATGGCGAGGTAACACTTATACAAAAGATGCGCGCGGTCGGCAAACCACCTACAAAGTGGGGAATCCACGACGTTACTCAGGTGAAAACTCCTTGCTTTGTGGTTTTTCCTATTCGGTCAGACACACGCGTGCCAGGTGGAATCAGATACCTTTTTGGAGATCCTAAGAAGACAGCACAGTTCACGGTACGCGATGGTCTTTGCATTACAAGTTATCATGGCCAAGTTTACCAAATAGGTGCAGAATCTGATGGCCCATGGATGATATGGTTTCAAGATGATATGGCATATGTGAAGCTTTTTCCGCCTATGAAGCGTGACGCCGAATATGGTGATAGAGGTTCGTCAGCTGTTGTGTTTACTAGCGATGGTAAACTTGGGTATTTGGAGATGGAGATATTAGGTCCGCTGATAGATCTTTCGGATGGTGAAGAGACCGAATTGATAGAACGATGGCGGCTCTTCCGCCTTGGTGAATGTGTAAAAAGCCCATACTCAATAAAGCGCATAATTAGCGAGATGGAGCGAAAAGGTTTAATCCCATCTAGAGGCTAGGGAAGGAGAGGAAAAATGCCGGTGTTCGATTACAGATGCTTGGATTGTCGAAAACGATTCAGCTTGCTAGTCGGAGTCGTTGCAAAAGGTCCTCAGCTTCGATGCCCAAATTGCGGGAGTGTTAAAATCAAAAAGCTTATTTCTCGATTCTCAGCTCTCCGCTCGGAGGATGATATCATTGATGATTTAGCAGACCCTTCCAAAATCGGCGACCTCGACAACCCAAAAGAATTGCGCAGTTGGGTAAAGCGCATGAGCCGAGAATGGGGCGAAGATTTTGGTGACGAGATCGACGAAGCTTTTGAGGAAGCAGAGTCGGGCTCTGATATGGAACTTGATTAAAAGCTTAGAAGCGAGTACTCCAAAAATTAAATAAATTACTTAGCTGTCTTAAACTCAGCCTTGCCGTTGATTATTACTGCATCATTTTTTATTGCAATGCTCGTCAATGCCACAGGAAACTGCATCTCTCCGAGGTCGAGCACTGGGTTCATTCGATCAAGTACCTTGTTAACCACTAGCGCCGGAATCGGGAGCCTAGCTAATGATGCGCTGTCGGCTACAAAGTTTATTTTATCCTTGCCTGCGATTACGGGCTTGCCTGTAACTTTGAATTCTACTCCAATGCCCAAAACTGAGGGACGTGCGGTTACTGTGAGTTTACCTTCTTGGAGATCAAGGGTCAGTCCTTTAATATCGGGTCTAGCAGCACAAATATAGTCATTTATAGACTTCTCAGCTACCTCAGCTGTGAAAACAGTTGCCGCAACGCTTCGTATCTGGCGTGTTTCGGGATCAGCTTCCACTTTGTCCATATCCACAATTAGGCGGTCCACCATCAGGTTTTCGGAGATTTGAACCTCCAAGCCTTCGATGTGGAGGTGCTCGAATTTACCACGGAGCATAGGCTCGCTGGGCCCTAGTACCTTAACTGAATATTTCTTTGCAGGACCAATGTATTGCGGCAGACTATCCTCAATACCCTCTGCTATCTTTGAGCGAATAACGCCTCCGATGCAACCTGTAACTAGGAATGAAAACGCTAAGAGCGCAGTAATTTTTCTCACTATTCTACAAACCCCTTAGACCAGTTAAATAAATTGAGGCAGGTTCAAAATCTACCTGCCTCAATATTATACGAGATTTGAAACCCTGTATCTAGTTTATGGTTACTCCGGGTGAACGCCTGTGGGTTCCTCTTCGCCAATCTCTTCGTAGCTGGTTGCCGCTTCAATTGTGGGTTCTTGATGTGCCATTGCTGCTGACATCCTGAGATCATCGAGTTTGCCTGCCGCACGGGCGGCTTCGATGACCCCGTACGTGATAATTTCGCCTTCTTTTACTATGATGTGTCCGCTGTCGTCAAATATAGTAAGGCGTGATGGAGTGCCGATTAATGCTGCTAAGTCTGCCATCTTATAACACCTCCTGTACACATTGAATAATTACTCTTCTTTAGAATGAATGCCAGGAGCTCCGACGGCCAACACCAATTCTTGAAGAAGCCCTTTGTTTGCCGCCATATTTACCAATTCATCGGTAACTTCTGATCCAGCCTTCGCAATCAAATTGCCCTGCCAATCGAAAACATCGCGTCCTACAATCTTGCCTCTAACGAACGCCTCCATTTGTTCTTCAAGGTTCATGCCCGGTTGAATCTCGGGCGGACCGAGGGCAACTTCTGCGGCAACTGCTGAAAGCATTAATTCATGTAGCTTGCCTTTCTTTTTGGCTTCTTCAATTATGTCATCGGTGATTATTTCTCCCTCGGTAACAATTACGTTGCCCTCATCATCAAGGACGTCGTGGCCAGCTAATTTGCCGCGGGAATATTCAATTTCTCTTTGTTCATAAAATTCCTTCATTTTGCATCCCCGCTTCTTGAAATAATTGAATTGAACGGATTTGTAATCCTTGTTGATTATTTCCCTTGAATCCGTTATTGTAAACTAAAGTTGGTTTGGACAAGATGGAAATCGAGTTTGCGTTGATATCGCCCACCTGTGCGAAAAGCTGTTGACAAGCCGCGAGGCGATGTGGTAAAATTAGTCTACCACGCGGGGACGTGGCGGAATGGCAGACGCGCTTGGTTGAGGGCCAAGTGAGCATTAGCTCGTGAGAGTTCAACTCTCTCCGTCCCCACCATTTCAAAGCGCAAGCGAATGTAAATATTCACTTGCAAACTTTCATTGGGCGATTGGCTCAGGGGGAGAGCGCTTCCTTCACACGGAAGAGGTCGTTGGTTCAAATCCAACATCGCCCACCACGATGCGGGAGTAGTTCAGTGGTAGAGCACCTGCTTCCCAAGCAGGTTGTCGCGGGTTCGAATCCCGTCTCCCGCTCCAATAAGACGAGGCGACGTACCCAAGGGGTAAGGGAGAGGTCTGCAAAACCTTTATTCGCCGGTTCGAGTCCGGCCGTCGCCTCCATTTTTATACTCCCTATACCTCTTTTTCTGACCAGTTAGTCCATTTGAAGATTCCAAGTACCGCCAATCCGGAGAAAACTGTTGAAGATGACATTGCTATCCATGCTCCAAATGCGCCCAAATTAAGCGTTATTGCGAGAAGATAGGTCAAGGGAAGTCTTATAATCCAAAGCGTGAGGATTGTTGCCAGCGTTGGGAGGCGAGTTTCGCCTGCTCCTTGGAGTGCGCCCGTGAGTATCATTCCAAGTGCAAGAAAAGGTTCGGAAAGTCCATTAACCCAAAGATAAGATGACGCGAGCGGTAGCACGCGTATGTCGTTTGTGAAAAGATCGGCTATTTTGTGTGAGAAGAAAACAAATAGTAAGCCAATCCCACCCATTATCCATATCCCCTGCCATGTAGCCGCCCAGGCGCCCTTCTCTGCTCGTTCGGGCTGGCGCGCCCCCAGATTCTGACCGACCATTGATGCGGCGGCGACGCTAAATGCGAAGCCCGGCATGAATGCAAGTGCTTCAGTTCGCAATCCTATGGTCAATGCGGCAAGTGCATTTTCTCCGTCAATACTTCGCCTCAGTATGCCAAAATATGTCATCGATGCTCCCGTTCTAAGGAGTGCTTGCACCGCTGCTGGATAACCAATGTTTAAGATTCGGGCGAACCAATTCCAGGAGGGTTTCCATGAGCCTTTTAGAACATTTGGAATGTGTGTTTTAGGAAGATATGCTAGCAGCATGGCTGTTGATACAGCTCGAGAGGTGACAACTGCAATGGCGGCTCCTGCTATACCGAGCTTTGGGAAAGGCCCAATTCCAAATATTAATATGTAATCGCCAACGACATTGATTACCGTAGCAACCGTTGTGGCAATAAGTGGAGTACGGACATCCCCAAGACCTCGGTAAACGCCCGTAACAATAACCGTTAGGAAAGAGAATACATTGCCAGCAAGGAGGATATCTAAGTAAATCACCCCAAGCCTAACGCCTTCGCCCTTCTCAGCCATCAACTTTATTAGGGAGGGCCCAAAAGCATATAGCAGGACTCCTGAGATTGTCGCTGAAATAATCGCAAGTAGAATAGATTGTTTGGTAACTTCTTCGGCGCTTTGATTATCCTCCGCGCCAATGAACCTCGCCACGAGGGCTGTACTCCCAACTCCAACCGCTGCGCTGAATGCCATGAGCACTAACAAAACTTGATTTGCAACTCCAAGCCCTGCAAGCGTGGCGGCGCCTAGCCTTCCCAAAAATAGTGCGTCAATTAAGCCATATCCTGTTTGGAGTATCATTGTGATGATGGAGGGCCAAGCTAACCACCAAACAGTCGTTGCTATGTGGCCGTTTACTATACGCCGGCGCGTCTCATTTTTGCTTTCAGGGGAGATTTGGTCCAATGTTATTATGCCTTCTTTGCTGACTTAATGACGCCAAAGACGAACTTGCCGATGCCGTAAAGCCCAACAGCCGCAAGAGCTGAAAGCTTTGCAATTTGTTTCATTATTCGAGCGCTTGAGCGCTGGACTATGCTCAGGTCATCCTCAATGTCGCGGATAGATAAGCTTGCCTGCGCAAGATAATTGGAGGCTTTATCGGCAGGCATTGACCGAATTATCCACCGAACAGTAAACAGAACAATTGCAAGGTCATCAAGCTGTCCGATTACTGGTATTACTCCGGGAATTGCATCAACAGGACTAACTGAATACCCAATCGCCGCCATTAGCGCTGCTCTTTGCCTGCCGGAAATTTCAGGGTCTTTGAGAAGAAGCCATACAAGCTTTGCGTACTTCGGTAGGCGTGCAACGACAGCCCCGATTTCACCTGTCGTGCTAGTTTTTCTTCCATTTGCAGAGGTCATTCTAATGGAAATTCTAAATTGCCAAACTATTGGTGTCAAGAAAAGTGGTATGGGAAAACAATCTCCTTAATCAGCTGTACGGTTTCCTGCGCAGCTTCGAAGGTTGTGCGGCGACGTTCCTCAGTAGTTATCGGAAGTTCCACGTCATGAAGGCGATGAATATTGTGGCGGCTGGCAAAGTCTGCAGGTATTGCGTCGGATATCTCCACTTCAAGCAAGCGAGCATAGGCGAGAGTCCATAATCTTGCAACAGTTTTGATATTGTAACCACCGCCACCCAGGGCTACTAATGGCTTTTCAAAACTGATTATTGTCTTTACTAATTCGTCAAAGCCCCTGGAGGTTAGCTCCAAATGTGCGAGAGGATCTTGAAAATGTGAATCAACTCCTAGCTGAGCAACTATTACTTGTGGGTCGTAAGCTTTAATTAATGGCGGCACTATTTCTTTGAATGCCCAAACCATCACATCCGATGGCGTGTACGGTTCAAGAGGAATATTTACTGAGTAACCTTTTCCTTTACCTGTTCCAATCTCATTCACAAAGCCAGTGCCTGGGAAGAGATATCTGCCACTTTCATGCATGCTGATTGTGAGTACTGTGTTTGTATCATAAAAAATGTGCTGAACACCATCACCATGATGAGCATCGATATCAATATAAGCAATCCGGCTGAATTTTTTCCGGAGTCGTTGTATTGCAATCGCTGGGTCGTTGAATATGCAGAATCCACTTGCTCGATTTGGCATCGCGTGGTGTAGCCCACCAGAGATGTTGAAACATCTCTCGAATTGGCCCTCCATAATTAGTTCTGCGGCTTTGATTGAAGCCCCTGTGTAAAGTAGCGAGGCTTCATACATGCCGGGGAAAGGCTTGTTATCTCCATAGTCGAAACCATAGCGCCAAGGGTCCGAGATATCCTTCCCTTCACTAAGTTTGCGAACTGCAGCTATATAGTCGGGTTTGTGGACTGTCAGAATATCTGCTTCCGTTGCTAATTCGGGCGCAATTAGCTGCCCCTGTGCTATCAGACCGTAAGCCGAGATTAGCTCTTTTGTTAGGCGCAAGCGTTCTGGGCGAAGAGGATGGTCTACTCCCATGTCGTATTTGGTCATGTCATCGCAATACACAAAGCCAGCTTTCATACCATCGGCACCCATACAGCAAGAAAGTTCAAAAAAAAATGTTTCGAACGTTGTTCTTATGTTTTCTAATCTGAAATTACCCTTATTTTACCGAAAGTCCTTCGAACAGTACTGCCACCAAGCGGCTTGTTATGTTATAATTATGCGTCACGGCAATGCTTGGAGGTTAATTAGTTTTATGGGGAAAGAAGAAATTCTTCAACAACTTGTCAGTATGTCAAACCGCCTGGGAGAGGAATGGCGTGAGCTTGTAATTTTGGGTGAAGGGAACACATCTGCAAGAATTTGCGACCAAACGTTTTTTGTGAAGGCAAGTGGAACAAATCTTAGAACTATAACAGCTGAGGGGTTCGTCGAGGTAAAATTTGAGCCGGTTCTTGAAATGCTTGAGAGCCGAGAGCTAAGCGATGGTGAGATTAAAGAGCGATTGGCAGCGGCAAAAGTCAATCGGAATTATAAGTTAGCGCCATCCGTTGAAACCGTTTTTCATGCATATCTTCTAAGCATACCTGGTGTGAATTTCGTGGGCCACACTCATCCAGTATCAGTAAATGGGATACTATGTTCGAAAAACTGGCGTGAGGCGCTCCAGGGTCGCCTTTTCCCCGATGAGATTGTTTGTTGTGGCATTGCTCCTGTGTTTGTACCATACACCGATCCAGGCGTAGCTCTTGCTAGGAAAATTAGAGAAGTAGTCCAAGAATATATATCCCGAATAGGCGAGCGGCCCAAAGCAATCCTTATGCAAAATCATGGCCTTATAGCACTCGGAACAACCCCGAAAGAAGTTGAAAGCGTCACGATGATGTGGAATAAAACTGCCAAAATATTGGCGCGAACATATCATTTTGGCGGTCCAAGCTACCTAACGCCTGAGCAAGTAAATCGCCTCGCTACCCGCCCTGATGAAGAGCAGCGGAAACGGCTTATCGAAGGCCTACCTTTAACATTGGAGGAAAATTGATGAAAGATGTTTTGCAGGCGTACCAAAGTGTGGACTACAGCCTGCCCGAAACAATTCTAACATGGCATGTGTATGGCGCTGGCTTGGAAAACTTTGGCAAGGATCGCAAGCCAGTTGAGTTGCCCATGCCAAAGTATGGACCTAATGAACTTCTTGTTCGCATTGACGCTGTTGGAATATGCTTTAGCGATGTCAAAGTTATAAACCAAGGGAATAAACATCCGCGCGTGACAGGTCGTGATCTAATCAAAAATCCGGTAACTCTAGGACATGAGGCATCCGTTACGGTGGTTGGTGTCGGCAAGAATCTCAAGGGGAAATTCCATGTCGGGCAGAGATTTATCGTCCAGGCGGACGTCTTTTATAAGGGCAAAAGCATGGCGTTTGGTTACGTTCTACCTGGTGCGCAAACCCAGTATCAGGTAATTGGCAAGGAAATACTCGAAGGTGATGAGGGATGCTATCTACTGCCGGTCAAAGATTCTACCGGATATTCTGAAGCTGCTCTCACCGAACCTTGGGCATGTGTTGTGGCGGCGTATCGGATAACCCGCAGGCCGTCTATCAAGCCTGAGGGTAATCTTTGGATCATTGGCGCACCTGGCGACGATGACTATACGCTTGACCTTGATATCAAGTCAAAGCACGTTGTGGCAACTGACCTCGATTGGAGCTTGCTTGATGACTTAGAAATGTGGGCTGGGGCAGGGTGCTTTGAGTTGACCATTACCCCCACTTTTGACGAGCTTGATTTAGAAGAGCTGGCGACGAGATACGGCGGCTTTGACGATATTATCGTCCTTGGCGCCGACGCAGGTGTTATCCAACATTCTGCCCCTCTCTTGGCTAAGCATGGGATAATGAACATAGTCGCTTCCGAACCAATTGGCAGACCGGTTGAGATAGACATCGGCAAAATCCATTATCAGTTTCAATCCTATGTGGGCACGGCTAGCACTCGAATTGGTGCGGGTTATGAGATGGTCCGCGTTCCGAGCGAATTGAAAGCCGGGGGAATTGCTTGGTACATTGGCGCAGGTGGTCCAATGGGTCAAATGCACGTCCAGCGTGCGGTTGAAATGAAAAATGGACCTTCAAAAATACTCGCGACGGATATTGATACGGCGCGCCTGAACAGCGTCAAAGACCGTGTTGCCGCCGCAGCAGCCGCCAAGGGAATTGAGTTTCTTGCGGTGAATCCGAATGATTCGGACAAGGTGCTGTTCGACAAATTGCTGCGGGATTTTACGTGCGGCAGAGGGTTCGATGATATAATCGTGCTTGCACCTGTTGTCTCGCTTATCGAGGAAGCTATCCAATATCTTGCAGAAGAAGGGTTGATGAACATCTTTGCCGGATTTCCTGTTGGAACGATTGCTAATATAGACTTGACGGGCGTCTATGAGAAAAAGCTTCGCCTTGTTGGAAGTAGCGGGTCGAGAATTCGAGATATGCTAGATACCCTTAGCGAAGCGGAGTCGGGCAGTCTAGCAACGGATAAATCGGTCGCTGCCATTGGCGGAATCGAGGCATCGTGGGATGGAATGCTTGCTACAAAAGAGGGCCGATTCCCAGGCAAGATCATTATTTATCCTCAAATTCGGGGGCTCGGGCTAACTGCTGTGACTGACCTTAAAGATAAGTTGCCGAATGTCTACGCCAAGCTTACCGATGGAATGTTTTGGAATCGAGAAGCCGAAAAGGAGCTTCTGCGGACGATGCTAGAATTATAATCCAGAAATGCTAGCTATTGCAGAAAGCTTTCTTGCTAGACAAGAATTCGATTTGAAAGTATTGATTTACATATTGCAAGGAGTGCAAGCGGAGGTATGAATGGAGTAGTATGTAAGCATTTGCCGGGCAAAGCGGCGATTGTAACGGGCGCTGCGCAGGGCCTTGGTGAGGCGATTGCCAAAAGACTTGCCGCGGAAGGCGCGGACGTTGTCGTTTCGGACATTAACTTTGAGAAATTGGAGAAGGTGGCCGAGGCTATCAAGAAGGAATATGGCGTCCGTTCAATACCGGTGTTGGCCGATGTTACAAATGAACAGCAAGTTTTGGAAATGGTTCAAACTGCCGTCCGGGAGTTCGGCAAGCTTGACATCATGGTTGCCAATGCAGGAATTCTAATTGCCGGGCCGGTGGTCGAATTTCCAACTGAGCAGTGGCGTAAAGTTATTGATGTAAACCTTGTGGGTTATTTCATATGCGCTCGCGAAGCAGCAAAAGTGATGATGGCACAAAAGAGCGGCGTTATTATCCAAATTAATTCGAAGTCTGGGAAAAAAGGGAGTTTCAGAAACTCCGCTTACGCGGCAAGCAAGTTCGGAGGCATTGGTCTAACCCAAAGCTTGGCTCTTGAGATGGCGCCGTACAACGTCCGTGTTAATGCCGTATGCCCAGGGAATATCTTGGAGGGCACTCTCTGGCAGGAAAGCCTTTTTGAACAATACTCCAAGACTCAGGGGCTAACTCCAGAGCAGCTAAGAGAAAAGTACCTCAGCCAGGTCCCGTTAGGTCGGCCATGCACTTATGAAGATGTAGCAAATGTTGTTGTCTTTCTAGCATCCGACCAGTCGTCTTACATGACTGGCCAAGCGATTAATGTTACTGGCGGCCAGGAAATGCGCTAGTTTTCTAGGAGAGATCCGGCTCTTGTACTACGGCTCGAGCCGCTTCGGGGTCAATGGCTTGGGCTTCTTCTGGTAAGAAAGTGTGGACTTCTGTAATAATAGCTTGGTTGCGCAAAGGTTCTGGAATCATCTCCCTTGCTGCTTCCTCACTGCTAGCTTCTACAATAACCCATCCTACATGGTTTCCTGAGAAGCAGCTCCAGTATACCTCATCAAGCAAATCAGTTGCTCTTGGTTCCAGTTTGTCTAGTGCCTTAATGCACTGGTCTGGTGTATGCATGAACTCAATCATGAATTGCGGCATCGTTTTCCACCTCTTGGAAAAAACTGTTGCTTGGACTTCGGCTCTCACTTATTGGAACTTTACTTTGTTTTGATTAGAAACCAAACTGCCTTTAAGCTACCATCGCATGCAGACGTTCGATGTCGTAAATGTTATATTTTCTTACCTCGGCAATTTGAGCCTCGTTACGTAGCGCAATGGGAAGCATATCCCTCGCTTCTTCCTCATTATCTGCATCCACCATAAGCCAACCGGCGTATTCTCCATCCATATTGCCCCAGTAAGTTCTTCCCAACAATTCGGGAGTTTTTTCTTTCATTTCGTCCAAAGTATGCAAGAACATATCCGGCGTATATGGGATTTTAATTAAAAACTGTGCCATTTTTTTCAGCCTCCATTTTAAATTTTTCTCCTACAAAGCTTTGTTCCAAAACAACAATTGGTGAATTTACTGCGGGGTTTATATAATATGCCTGTCAACAAGCTCTAAGATACAGCTCTTAGTGCGATTTGGTACATAGCATTTATTTGGCATTTCAAGCAGTTCGTTTTTTAGGCGGTACAGACTTTCTGGCTGTCGGACCACATACCAATTAGGTAGAAGGTACCAGCGAAGCCCCAAGCGGGCTGCATTTTCGATGGCATTTTGTACATTATGCAGTGCGGATGATTCTATGCCGCATACATGATTGTGGTTCGAGCATATAGAGCCGATAAGATAACATCCTCCGTCATCTGCCGGGCCTAGTACTATATCTATCTCGCCTGATGCCAAGGCGTCGAATGCTAGCTCAAACGACCGCACAGGAAGTGTTGGGCTGTTGGTCCATGTGAAAATTACTCCTCTGTGTGGTTCGCACAGTCTTTCAAAGCAGTAGTGAATTTTTTGTTCGGTACTTTTGCCCTTTTGCCGCAAATATTGTTTGGAATCTAAGGCTACCTTTGATAGGATTGAGAGTGCGCCAGGCTGGTTGTAATAAATAACTATTTCTGCGTCAGGGATGCTCGAAATTCTTTCCAACGTGTCGCATATGAAGCTTTCGTGTATTCGCGCAGCAGACTCAGCATCGAGCGGCGGGCAAAGCTTAGTTTGAACTTTGCCAGGGATTGGTGCATCTACTAGGACAGCAACTGTTCGTTTCATTTTTCAACGCCGTTTCTAAATATTTGAACTAAGTTTGAGCACCTAAAACATTTTCTAGCATACTTGCGAGCTCTTCATTGCTAGTCAATGGCGTGGAACATTCGTTTTGATAGCATACGTATACAATCGGCTTTTCTTCTGCTTTGTAGGTGATAGGACCGATGGTAAGTAGGTCCTCATTCGGGTCAAGGAGTTGAACGAGCTTTCGAGGATCGTATGCGTGCAAGCTTGTTTCGAGCATCGCCTGAGTTTCCTCTTTTGTTCGATTGCCAACTAGAACGATATGAACTGGAAAGTTTAGATATAGGTCGAGGGCAACGCCAAAACCTGCGCCAAGGACGCTTTCCACCATTTGGGGATGTGCAATCGCATGAAATGTTTGCTCCGCAAGATCGCGGTATGTTTCGAAACCAGTAAGATATGAAAGCTCAACCAACAATTTCGCCGCCATTACATTTTCATCAAAAGGCTTGTGCCTTTCTTTGAGCCTGCCGAAAGCACTTGGGTCGTATAACTGGAAATAGAAACCTCCGTCTTCTTGGTCTCGAAGTTCAGATATCATGAATTTGACCAATGCTTCAGCCTGATTTAAGTATTTCCGCTGGCCTGTAGATTGGAACAAATCAACAAGGCCTTGTGCAAAGTACACTTGGTCGCTAAGTATTCCAGGAAGCTTTGGTTCACCGTCGTTATAATGGCACATCTTCCCGTCTATCATATTCTCATCAAGTATTCGGTCAGCCGTCTTTACCGCAAAGTCGCGGGCTTCTTTGTCACCCATTGCTTGGAAGAGTCGGCAGTAAGCAGAAATCATCATTCCATTCCAGTCGGTAAAAATTGTTGTATCTACATCGGGTACGCCAATTTCTAACCGCTCTTTTTCGTCCTTTGAATAGTAATTTTCTCCGGGTATGAGGTCTTTTGATAAGTCTCTACTGCCGACATCCGCATCTTGGCTGCCATAGAAACCACCGTTTTGTTGGTCAGAGAGGAATCTTTTAAGATAGTTCTTGATGCCTGCTGCAACTTCGCCATATTTGTTATCTTTAGTCACCTGGTATGCTTCTAGGTAATTATCCAGAGCGCCAGCTTGGACGTAGAGCATTTTCTCATAATGGGGTTGCGTCCAACTGCCGTCTTCCGAGTATCTGAAAAACCCACCCCACACAGGGTCATATATCCCCATCATTCCATCAAGAGTCTTTAAAGCTATTTTTAGCATGTCCTCGTCTCCAGTTTTTTTATATTGGAGGAAAGCAAAATGAATGGCGTCTGGATAGGGAAACTTTGGTTCACTCCCAAAACCGCCATGCCAAGGGTCGAACTCTCGTTTAAGTGCCGATGAGAGTTTGTCTAAGACGGTTTCGTCTAGTTCGGGAATGGGAGCTTCTGGCAGTTCTCTTGCGTGTTCGATGATCTCCTCTTCCTGCTCAACAATACGCATTGTGGTTGTTGCAGTGTGTTCGTAATAAGCTATGTTTGTTTCACATAACATTCGAATCATAGCGTCAGGCGGAAGATATGTGGAACCGTTGAGAATCCTTCCGTCAGGGGTAAGAATTGCAGTTGTTGGCCAGCCGCCAAGCAGGTATCGGTCTTGGATATCTGGCCTCTTGTCGCCATCAATCCGGATTGGAACAAAGCGGTCATTGATTATACGAACGACAATGGGGTCGGCATAGGTTGTTCGGTCCATAACATGGCACCAATGACACCAGGTGGCGCTAATATTGAGAATTATTAGCTTATTTTCCTTCTCAGCTTTTATAAATGCCTCTTTGGTCCAATCCATCCAGCGTATGGCGGGAGAATACTGTTTCATGGTGGGTGAGCCTCCCAGGGTTCTAATGCAACACTTGTAGGCGAAATTTCTTTAATGAATCTATGCCCACATATGGCTGGGCGCCAAACGTGGAATGGAAGAGGTTATTTATACTAGCTAATTGTTACAGCTCGATGACAGCCCTTAGGACTCCGTCCCTACGGTCACGAGCTAACTCTATGGCTTCAACAACTCGTTCCAGTGGGAAACGATGCGTTACCATTGAGATTGCGTTTATCTTCCCATCGCGGACAAGATTTATTGAGCGTTCGAGCGTGTTATTGCTTCTGCGGATAAGCTTTATTGTTAAGCCCTTTCGACGAACAACGGAGGCCGTGAGAGTCATATTGTCTTCACGTGGTATGCCGCCCACAAGCACGAGCCCGCCAGGGCGAACTATCTCGGTTGCCTGTTGGACGGCTTCATTTTCGCCTGCTGCCTCGAATACTATATCAAGCCCCCGTCCGCCGGTTGCTGAAATAATCTGTTTAACTAGATCAGGTTCGTCTGCCTTGAAAGTTCGTGTGGCTCCTAACTTTTTTGCAATTTCTAGTCTTTCGGAGATTAAGTCTGTGACGTAAATATCACTGCAACCAGCTGCTCGTGCAGCTTGCATAATTGAGATTCCAATGCCGCCAGCACCTAAAATGCCAACCGTTTTTCCCTGTATTGGTTCTGCGAGGTCAACCGCATAGACTCCAATTGCGATTGGCTCGAGCATGGCGGCTTCAGCATAATCCATAGAGTCGGGCACTTTGTACACTAGGTGTGCCGGCCAGGTTAGAAATTCACGAAGTGCCCCTTGAGTTGGTGGAGTGCCGCAGAAAAGTATGTTTCGACAGATGTTATAATCGCCGTTGAGGCATAAGTCGCACTTTCGGCAGGCAATTGCAGGTTCGACAGCAACCTTATCACCTGGTTTAACATTCGAGACTCCTTGGCCAACTTCGGCGATTACCCCAGCGAACTCATGGCCTAGAATTATGGGTTCGCTTACCACTACATCGCCAATTCTGCCATCTCGAAAATAATGGATGTCCGATGCACAAATGCCGACCGCTTTGACTTGTACTAGGACTTCTCCTTCGCCGGGTACGGGTTTCTCAATTTCTACCAAGCGTAGGTCACCTGCTCCGTAAAGCATTGCAGTTCGCATTTTAAACTCCTAATCTATGTCCTTTCCCATTATTCCATCGCGGGTCAGATTGATGTCTGGCCAGCCATCGTTGGCTTTGTTTATCTGGGTAGCTTTTAGGTATTTGCAGTGATAGTCCGCAAATAGATAATTCCTGCCACCTTTCCAACTGTTCCAGCCTACATGAGGCGTTTCATGATTGCTGAGCCATTCAGCAACGAGGACTTTTTTTGACGGATATTTCACTGCATGTTGCCTCCAAGTTACGCACGGAATCTTTTCTGTCCAAGTTTGCTCAATCCTTGTCAAACTGTTTATTTGTTCGACAGTATGATAAAATGCCATCGAATATGCATAGGATGTTTTATCATAGGCTGTTGGTGCCTTAGTATCACTGGGGCAAAGAAGAATTAGAGCGTTGTTTCGTTTTGATTTCCATTTATCGTTGGGATCTTCTTCCGCATCCGATGCGAGATATGGCATCAAAGGCCAGCGCCATCTCCTGCCCATCCATAGAAAAGGATCGTTGGTGTTGGGGTAGCATCCGTCATAATCTTGAAGATACAAACTGAATGCTTGGCCGATTTGTACTAGATTTGATTGGCAGGCGGCCCTTTGCGCCTTTATCTTGGCAGTTGTAAAGACCGGAAGCAAAATTGCCGCCAATATGGCAATTATTACTACTACAACTAAGACCTCTATTAGAGTAAATCCTTTTTCTTTTTGGCAATTATGCAACTACTATTTCCCCCGGAAGCGCCGAAGTTCCATTGCAATAATCGCCGAAGGAACCTCGGTCAAAGTGGCGACCTTTTCAAGTACTCTCGCCAAAGATCGCTCAGCAAGCTCATCAGCGGAATCATCATTCGGCATTAGTTCGTCCATTGTCTCGGAAATTGCGCGAACTGCTTCTTCGATGTATTTTGCTTTTGCTTGTGGAAGCGTGCGCAATGGCGTGTTGGCATATCGGCGGCTCACATATTCTAATAAACCTTCCCACGACTTTGCGGCAGCTTTCTCTTCTTTCTGCTTTTGATATGCGGCATCACGAATCGCAGCGATTTGCTGATCTTTTGCCTTTGCATGGGCCCAGTCTTGAAGAGTAGTGCCCTCGATGATTCTTAGTGTGAGCGATTGGCCGGTGAATTGCCGAATGGCATTCTCAATTGCCATCTTGTGTTCAGACGTTGTCATGTTGCCGCTTAGATGGAACGTGCCGGGAGCAAATCCAACGACGAACTGGCCTTCATCTATTATTACTGGAACGGAATTCTCAAGGGCTTCCCATAGCGTCCGGTGCATTACTTTAAGCTTGACGTGGTCAACTACCTTGTTCCATACAGTTCGTATATCGATTTGGGTTTGCATTGCCAAACCTCCTTGATTGCGTTAGTGAAGAGACGAATATGTAGTCGTAATTAGTATGCCCGTACCTGCCAAAGTATATAGAAGCATAGATGGAAAGTCAAGATTTAAATCTTAACCATCGGTTGTTTGGAAAAATACACAAAAGTTAAAGATGGCAGGTTATGTTGCAAAAGCCTGCCACCCTGAAATGTTTATATGCCATTTAGACAGAGTGTTGCAAAGTTAAAAGAACTTTACAATTCCCACCCTTTTCTATATGGCGTATTGATAAACCTATCTGCTTTCGGGCAGTTAATCGCTCTCATATTCTCTGAATCCCAGTAGATTGGCTCGCGCGTGAGAAGTGCTAAGTTGCCAAGCAAGCATAATTCAGTAAGACCAGCTGCGTAATCGAAATTCGACATTGCTGGTTCTCCACCTTTACACGCCCGAATCCACTCCGCATGATGCCCTGGCGAACGAGGCAATGTAGGCTCAGGTTTTTGGAAGTTTGCGAACTTCTCAGCTGGAAGTAGTTCACAACCTCCGCCGCCATCGCCTGGCGCGTACATTATCCCGTTGTCACCAATAATTGCAACGCCGCTCCCGGGAAGCTCTTCACGCCCAATAATACTTGGCGAGGGTTTTAGGCCACCGTCGTACCATTTCAAACGCAAAGGGGGCATATTGCCTCTTGCTGGGAACGTATAGCGGATTATGGACTGCTTTGGGTATGATTCGCTTGTCATCTCTTTTACGACCTCGGCCTCTACAGATATCGGGTTGTCAAGCTTAAGACCCATGTAAACCATGTTTAAAGTATGGCAACCCATATCCCCTAAGGCTCCTGTGCCAAAGTCAATCCATCCTCTCCATTTGAACGGATGGTAACACGGATGGTATGGTCGTTTGGGTGCGGGTCCGAGGAAAAGATCCCAGTGAATCTCTTTTGGAACGGGCGGGGTCTCGCTTGGGCGATTTATTCCCTGTGGCCAAATTGGACGGTTCGACCATACATGCACTTCGCGGACAGGGCCAATAGCGCCGGCTTGCAGAATCTCGACGCCCTCGCGGAGTGCGGTGCTTGCTGTGCCCTGGTTGCCCATTTGCGTTGCAACCTTATATTTGCGGGCGGTTTCGCGCATAAGCCTAGCTTCGTAAATCGAATGGGTCAGCGGCTTCTCGCAGTAGACATGTTTACCCATTCTCATTGCCATGATTGAAGCGTGAGCATGGGTGTGGTCTGGCGTGCTCACAACAACGGCATCAATCTGCTTTTCCATATCGTCAAGCAATCTGCGGAAATCATAATATACCTTTGCTTTTGGAAAACGATCTGCGGGAATGCGTGTTTCGTCTATGTCGCAAAGTGCAACTATATTTTCACTTGAGACGTTATTGAGATTATCGCCACCTTTGCCACCGCTCCCAATTATAGCAATGTTTAGCTTCTCATTCTCGCTGTAGCCAAATGCCAGCCGACTCTCGCGAAGGAAAAGAAAGCTTGCTCCTGAAACTGCTGTGCCTTTAAGAAAATCCCTTCTTGTTATTCTATTTTTCATATCTTTGCCTCCATAATGGTCGGAATATACTTTCTTAAGAATCTATTACATACGTTACAATCGAATACCTCCCTGCTTTGTTTTGGTGTTCTTTTGTATGGGTAGCTCAAAGTTGAAGGATATTTAAATTTGGGGGTGACGAAAGTGGCTGACGAGAGAATCATTGAAGTTGCAGAAGGACCAAGCATTTCATCCAAATTGGGCGAGGGAGTTGAACGTCATGCATCTGCCATTCGTCTCCCTGTTAGTTATGGCATCAAGGTGTGGATAGAAAGACCTTATGAACGGGTATTAGCTGCAGTGAAAGAAAAGCTTGTGCAAGAGGGTTTGGTGATAGCTTACGAAGCTGACGTCCGAAAATTCATCAGTAATCTTAGCGGTGCAGACTTCCCACATTACACAATATTGGGCGTTTGGCATCCAACGTGGGCAAATCAAGCACTGCATCTCGACCTCGACTGCGGTCTCCTTCTTCCATTTGGGCTTGTTGTTTATGAGCAAACGAATGGCACGGTTGTTGAGGCTGTCGATCCAATAGTGCTCTTCGCAATTCCTGGTGGAGCCGACCTTCAGGAGTTAGCTCGCACTGTAAAAATGAAGCTCGAGGATGTAGTTGACCATGTCTTTGCCTTACTTGATTAGCTCTTCTGGTATTAGTGGTTTTGCGTTTAAATTGGCATTTGTTGACAAACGGCAGAGATTGAGCTACAAAATGGTTGACGTGCCTGTTGTGGTGGAAACTTAACCAGCGCTCAGGTCTTTAATTGACTTGCTTTTCTAGGAGAATATAATGCTTCTTAAAAACCACTTACTACGGCTTATCCTTTATTTCCATATTGTCTTCTTTAGTATTTTCATATTCGGTAGCGAAATATCTGCCGCTAGAAACATCATCCTAATGATAGGAGATGGCATGGGCTACCAGCATGTGAATGCCGCAAGTTACTATCTTACAGGTGCCGCTGGTAATCTTTCGTTCGAGCGATTTTATAAATGCGGAGTAACCACGTATTCAGCGAATAACCCAATTACGGATTCTGCCGCAGCTGCTACTGCCATGGCAACAGGGCATAAGGTTAATAATAACGTTGTCTCGCAAGCGCCAGATGGTTCGCCATATCAAACAATTTTGGAATATGCAAAGGGAAAAGGCAAGCGCACCGGTCTTGTTACCAATGTTCCTATTACTCATGCGACGCCAGCTGCCTTTGGGGCGCACGAGTCATCGAGAAACAATTACATAAGCATTGGCAATGACTACTTAAGCTCATCACGTCCAGATATAATTTTCGGCGGCGGTGATCCTGCACGCGGCGGGTCAAGTTATTTTAGCGCATCCCAAGTTGCAACTGCCCAGACGCTGGGATATCAGGTGGTCTATAACAATTCTCAAATGTCTGTTCTAAATCCAGCAACGACCAGCCGTGCCATTGGTCTTTTTGCGGGCGGCGATATGACTTATGAATACGACCGTCTTCCTGATAACTTGGAACCCCATTTGAGTCAGATGACTATTAAAGCTTTGGATATCATGGATGCCGATTCTGATGGCTTTTTCCTGATGATTGAGGGAGGGTTAATAGACCATGCCGCTCATGGAAATTGGATAGAGCGAACTACATGCGAGGTTGTGGAATTTCACAATTCTGTTCAAGCAGTGCTGAATTGGATGCAGGGGCGGTCAGATACTCTGCTTATAGTTGTTGCTGATCACGAAACTGGCGGCTTAACTGTTACTAATCGAGGTGCTGGTGTTTATCCGCTTGCTTCATGGACCTCTACAGGTCATACAGCAGCAAACGTACCACTCTATACTACGGGCGCTGATTCGTTTCTGATAGATGCTTACGTAGCTAATGGAGTAGTAGACAATACCGACATATATTTCTTCATGAGGGACGCTTTCGATGTTGTGCCCGAGCCTTCAGGTATCTTTGTTCTTGCCGCTGGAATCTGCATGTTCTTTCCGATGTGCCGAAGACTTCGCCAATAACAGCTCCTAGCATTTTCAGACGACATTATCCGCAGGACGGGTAAAAGCCACAAAATTGCAGATGAAATTATTATCTGAGTCTCGTTACGTACCAAAGGTTGTTGGCAGGATCTGATGGGGCAAAAGGATATTTTTCGGGCTCCATTGTTATCACATGGCCGTCACACATAAGGTAATTGTTCATCCTGGCGTGCATCGGCCGATTAGCGCTCTGCCAATACTTGTTCTTTGTCGGCCGATATCCCATAACCCATTCCCAGTTGCCGCATCGGTATACAAAACCTTCTCCAAAAGGGCTTTCCTCATCTGCAGGTATGCCTTCGTACAGTAGGATTGTTCGCTCAGGCTGTATTATTTGACGTTTGGGAATCCCGCATAGGTATTTAATGCATTGCGGATAAGGGATATCTGGTGGCCATCTTAAATACTCATTCATGCTGTAGGTGCGCGGCGAGTACTTTGAGCGCCAACGGCCAGTGTACGCTGGGCAGCAAAGTAGTCCGTGTTCACCTCTACCTCTCTCCTTAAGGTAAGGGCGAATTCCACCGTTGCCTTCCTGGTCCCAGTATGAGAGATCTCCATAGCGGCCACCGGGACAGGGGAGAACTCCATCCCAATCGTTTGTGTAGAGATCGAATGCTATCCCAATTTGTTTGAGGTTTGTTGCACATTGAGATTTCCTACATGCCATGCGTGCGGAGATAATCACAGGGAAAAGTAAGCCAGCTAGGAGTGCTGAAATGGCTATCACAACAAGCAATTCGATGATTGTAAAGCCTTTTGAATAAATTCTCATAATTTTTCCTTTTTTAAAGTATTAACAACCTTACGGTAGTTTACCAGGTAAGCATGCGAATGTAAACAAAGCAAATGTGAAAAGCTAGTAAATTGTTGTATGTCGGTAAGCGGAAAGGTTCTTTTGCTGTGTTGGGTAAGGGTTTAAGACGACGATTTTGATTTCCAGCGCATTAGCTTTATGTCAAAAACTTGCAGTACTTTAACGTTCTTGTGTAGAGTAAGAAGTCTACGGTGTCAACTTGTAATGTGAGAATTAAATGGGAAGAATTTCGGAAGACCAAGCGAGTTGCCAAAATATCACTTTTGGCCCCATATGGTTAACCATCTCAGCCACTCTTTTTGCAATAGTGGCCGTAATGGTGCGGCTTGCCGGGTTGCAGGGTATTTCTGGTTCGGAAACAACATTTGTTCGCTTTATGTTTGGATTGGCAAGTGTGGGACTGCTCCATAAATTTGGCATTGCCCAAATGCATTTTTATCGGAAGTGGCTACTCGCAGCCAGAGGAATTACTGGTGGTGTTGCAATCCTTTTTTATTATCTTAGTCTTGCGTCTGTCAAAGGGCCGGGACAGACTCCGTTAACGAATAGTGTTCTTTTGGGCAACTCCTATTTCATATTTACACCCATTTTTGGAGCACTTCTGATTAAAGAAAGGCTTAGGTTTGGCACAATCCTTGCGGTTGTAGCTGCCCTTATTGGCTTGTACCTTGTTATTCAGCCGAACTTCAGTCACATCAGGACTGGAGATATCTATGGCTTAGCGGCTGGTGTGATTTCAGGATTGGCAATAGTGATAATAAGGGAGCTAAGGAAAACCGAATCAGCTATCTCTATATTTTTCTCGTTTTGCGTATTCGGGGCGCTAGCAGGTTTAATTGGGATGCTCTTTGAGGGAGCAGTTTTACCCAATTTTTATGGTTGGCTGGTTTTATTGGTGATGGGGATAGCAAGTACTGCAGGTCAGCTGTCAATGACTTATGCTCTCCGATGGTCACGCGCTGGTGAGGCGGGAATAATTCAAATGACAACCGTTATTTATTCATCCATAGCAGGTATTCTCTGGCTGGGTGACCCTTTTAATTGGATGATTTTACTTGGCGCAATTATAGTCTTTAGTAGTGCAATATATATTTCTATTGTTCAGAATCTGCAAGTAGCGGAGAAATAGGCTAACCCTAAGAGACTGATTATTGTTCCAGCGATTCGATATACTTCTCCGCCGATACAGCCGCTATTGCACCGTCAGCGGCGGCGGTGATCAACTGGCGTAGGGATTTTCTTCGGCAATCGCCAGCCGCGAAGACGCCGGGAACGTTAGTCTGCATTTCCTCGTTAGTTAATATGTATCCTTGTTCGTCAGTTACCACAGCCCCATGAACAAACTCCGTGTTCGGGTCCGTGCCGACAAGCACAAATACTCCCTCGACTGGCAGGGTTTCTCGTTTGCCGGTCGCTACATTTTCGATTACTAATCCCTCGACTTTTTCTTTGCCGAGAATTTCGACGGCGATCGTATTCCATTTGACTGTGATTTTTGGGTTTTTAAAAACGCGTTCCTGAAGAATCTTGCAAGCTCGCAGAGTATCCCTGCGGTGGATGATAGCAATCTTGTTAGCAAATCTGCTAAGAAATACTGCATCTTGAACTGCGGAATCACCACCGCCAACCACCGCAATCTCTTTTCCTTTGAAGAAAATGCCATCGCATGTGGCGCAGTATGAGACTCCTTTGCCGGTAAGCCGGTCTTCATTTGGAAGTCCTAATCGACGTGGCGTCGCACCTGATGCAATAATAATGGTCTTGGTATGGTAATCGCCGGTTGATGAATGGACTACCTTGTCACGTCTCGAAAGGTCTAGCGATTGGACCTCGCTTGAGATTATTTCGAGTCCCAGCAAGCGAGCCTGTTCTTCCATTCGTGATGTAATTTCAAGACCAGAGGTTCCTCCAGGGAAGCCAGGGTAGTTTTCTATGTGGTCGATAAGAACCATCTGTCCGCCTGGTAAGTATTTCTCAAGCAGTATGGTCTTTAGGCGCGACCGCATTGCATAAATACCTGCCGAAAGCCCGGCAGGCCCACCTCCGATTATGACGACGTCGTATAAATCCAAGCTTTTCATCTTTGTTAGCTAATTCTACCATACTATACTATTAGCCTGGTACAACCAAAGTCAAATACCAAACAAAGAAAGAACTTCAAACAGGATAACTGATGTTCGGTTTTCATCCAAGGAAGAGTCAGTTGGCATTTGGATTAAGCTCTCAAGTAACCCTGGGAAAGCTGACTCCTTAGGCGCATGAATGTTTTATATGAAAATAAGTTAGGAAAAAGTTTTTAGAAGGAATAAGTGGGTAAAAACAAAATATATTAAATTAACCACTGCAGCAGGGGTTTTAGATAATGGTTTCCGGTGTGTTCGGAGGCAAAATTTGGGATGTTTTGATAATAGGCGCAGGGCCGGCAGGCTTATCAGCGGCGGTAAATGCAAAAGCAAGAAATTTAAAAGGAATTGCGTTTGACTTCCGCGAACCTGCAAGTAAGCCGAAAATCTACCCTGAGGTGACGAATTACTTAGGATTGCCCAAAGTTACTGGTGCTGAATTAGCTTGTCATTTCATGCGCCACTTCTCGAACACAGGCTTCTTATATAAGAAACAACGGGCACTCAATGTTACGCAAGATGGTAACAATAATTTCATGGTTACCACCGACAGCGAAGTTCATCGAAGCCGAACGGTTATTATTACCACAGGCGTGGCCCAATCGCGGGTACTGCCGGGTGAGGAACAGTATCTTGGTAAAGGAGTTTCCTACTGCGTTACTTGCGATGGGGCTTTGTTCCGCGGCAAGGACGTAGTTGTCGTAGGTTATATACCAGAGGGAGAGGAGGAAGCGAATTCACTGGCCGGATTTGCTCGGCGTGTGACGTATGTTGCAACATACGAAAATGTGCAAATGCTCGACAAGTCGGTTGAGGTTATTCACGCGAATCCTGTGGCAATAATTGGAGATGCACGTGCTCGCGCCATCAAAACACAGATTGGGGAGATACATGCCGATGGTATATTTATCATACGCGAAGCCGTTCCGGTGACAACATTACTTTCGGGACTTGAAGTGACCGACGGCTTTATAAAGGTAGATAGACAGATGGCGACAAGCATCCCTGGTGTCTTCGCTGCTGGTGATTGCACAGGCGGGCCGTTCCAAATTGCAAAAGCCGTTGGTGAAGGTCAGGTGGCTGCATTGAGCGCCGCAAGGTATGTGTATAAACTAAAAGAAAAGGAGATGTCCGAAAATGAGGCAATTGATTCCCGAGCAAGATAAAGAGTTTCTCAAGGCAAAGTTTGCAGATGAATTAGAGAATGAGGTAACAGTTGTTGCATTTACTGAAAAGGCTGAGAACTTGGAGCTGCCTGGCTTGGAGTGCGAGTTCTGCAAGGAAACAGCTCAGCTAGTTGACGAGGTGGCTGAGCTTTCAGATTTAATTAAGGTTGAGCATAGGGAATACACGCCATCCGATGAAATGGTGGCTAAGCTTGGAATTGACAAGCTTCCGGCGATTATACTAATGGCTGACAGTATTAAGGGCATTCGGTACTTTGGTATTCCTGGTGGGTTTGAATTCAGCTCATTAATCGAGGACATTGTGGATGTTTCGAAAAACATCACAGATTTATCAAACGAAGCTAAGGAAAAGGTCCGAGGTATCAACCAGGATGTCCATATACAAGTATTCGTCACACCAACTTGTCCTTACTGCCCGTCTGCTGTTCGGATTGCCCACCAAATGGCAATCGAGAACCCCGAGCACATAGTGGCGGATGCAATCGAGGCAACTGAGTTTCCGCATCTAGTCAGCAAGTATGACATCAGCGCAGTACCGACCGTGGTGATTAACGACAAAGTTCAGTTTGAGGGTGCATTGCCCGATTATGAGTTCGCAGATAAAATTGCCGAGGCTCTAAGCGCATAAAGACAGATATGGGATGGGGGTTCTAACTCCCCATCCCATAAACTTTTCTAGTTCCGTTATATATCACTTAACAAGGTCGCGGATAGCCTGAACAAAAGGCTTTCGGAAAATTTGCTTTGAGATTTCTTCCAAAAGCTTTGTTGCCATTTCCATTCTTGAGATTGCTGGAGTGTACACAAAAGCATCGGTCTTTTTGTTGCCAGATCGCTCCTGAATTAAAAAACCTTTTCGCGCTAGCTTCGACATTGTGAGCATGATAGTCGAATAAGATAGCTCCCGTCTAGGATACATTATTTTAAAAACTTTTGATGCGGTAATAGGTGGTTCCAAGTCCCACACAATGTCGAGAATTTGAGCTTCCAGCTCACCCAATGATTGGCCGTCAAGACCTTTGCGAATGCCCACATAATCCTTTATACCAGTACTGCTGTTCAATTAGTCACTCCTTTCCTAATTAAAATTATATCTTATAACGTGTTATATGATAGATGGTTATGCTGAATGCTGTCAAGAGGTAGAAAGAGGGATTAGAAATTTCTTTTTTTGTTGCTATTTAAATTATTTAGGCAATTGATTTCAGGTGCTTGATAGCTTCTTCAATTGTTTCGGCTCTAATAATAAGTTCATCCAAGCGAAGGAGTTTAAATGCTCGGTCAACGGGTTCAGTTAAGCTAACTAGAACAATATCGCCACCCTTTTCGGTTGCTCTATTTTTCGTATCAAGGAGAACTCTGAATCCTGCGCTGTCAATGTAAACCATATTTCTTAAATCGAAAATAATTTTGTTTCGACCCGTTTCGAGGAGGTTATCGGCGGCCTCCTTTAATTTTCGGCTAGTGATTAAGTCGCATTCACCCTTGGCTTCAATTATGGGAATATCATCAATATAGTGAATATCCACATCTAGTTTTGAGACATGCCAGGTTTCTGCCACCGTTCTCGCCTCCTCTTTGCAATGTATATACCCATCTTGCAGTAAAATTTCTCAGCAATTGGTATAAAAGCTGGAAGGTTTCTCAGGGAACAGCCTTGCGGAAGCCCTATAGAAGGAATTAGGATGCATTGATGGTATTCCATAATTGGTAGGGGTTTCATAATGATAATAGGCATTGGTACCGATATAATTGAAGTAAACAGAATCAAGGATTGCCTGGCTCGGCATCCAAAATTTACAGAGAGGGTGTTTACAGATGCCGAGACGGCTTATTGCTTTTCCCATGCTGGCTGGGCAGAGCGGTTGGCGGGGAGATTTGCCGCTAAAGAAGCTATCGCTAAAGCACTTGGCACACGACTGAGGTGGCGTGACGTCGAGGTGCTTCCTGATGCTGCTGGGAAACCGGTTGTGCACCTGCGAAATAAGGCAGCAGAAGCCCTGGGCAAAGGCAGGGTGCTTGTGAGCATATCCCACTGCCGCACTCATGCAGTGGCGTATGCGATCGTTGTGTCGGATTGAGGGGTACAAAGCTTTAGTGTATAATTGCGCTGTAGGTGGTTAGCTTGAAGGTAGCAACTGCAAAACAAATGCATGACTTCGATAGGCGTGCAGCTGAGGAATTCGGCATTCCAAGTATTGTGTTGATGGAGAACGCCGGGCGGCATGTATTCGAGTCAGCTTGCGGCATTCTCGGCCGTGTTATTGGCAAACTAGTAATCGTTGTCGCTGGCAGCGGTAACAATGGCGGTGATGGGTTTGTTGCCGCCCGCCATCTTCGCGATGCCGGCGCCCAGGTTATCGTTCTTCTCCTTGCCCATCCAGAAAAAATCAAGGGTGATGCGAAGACCAACTTTGAAATCCTCCGCAACACAGGCGCAGATATTCGGCAAATCTCTGAGGCCTCGGCGGTCGTATCGCTCCTAGCCCAAGCCGATTTAATTATTGATGCGATATTTGGCACTGGTATCAAGGGAGAGGTTACAGGCGTTCCCAGAGAGATAATTAAGGCAATCAACGATTCCGGACGGCCTGTTATAGCAGTGGATATCCCATCCGGGGTCGATGCCGACACTGGGCGAGTATTGGGTGTTTGCGTGAAGGCTGATGTTACGGTGACGTTTGCTCTCCCTAAACTTGGAATTGTTATTTACCCTGGGGCTGAGTATGCAGGCCGTCTGGTTGTCGGGGACATTGGCATTCCAAAACAACTCTATGATGAGGTATATATTGAGCTCACCGATGCCCAAGATATTGCCGCAAAACTTCCAGCTAGACCTCCAAATGCGCATAAGGGAACTTTTGGAACAGTCGTTGTTATAGCTGGTTCGGCAGGGCTGACCGGTGCGGCAGCGATGGCTGGTGAATCAGCTCTGCGTGTGGGCGCAGGTCTTGCAGTCGTTGGCGTTCCAAAAAGCTTGCAGGATGTTATGGCTGTCAAACTTACCGAAGTTATGACCAGCGGACTTCCCGAAACCCCTGAGAGGTCAATCAGCACTCAAGCTTTGGACGCAGCACTTGAGCTTGCAGATAAGGCGAATGCCGTAGTGCTTGGCTGTGGATTAGGTACCCACCCGGAAACTTGCGAATTTGTCCACGCCTTCATAAAAGCCCTCAAAAAACCTGCGGTGATTGATGCAGATGGGCTAAATGCGCTTTCCAAGAATACCAGCGTCCTGGAGAGTAGCCATGCCGAGTTTATTCTTACTCCACACCCTGGTGAGATGGCGCGACTGCTTGGAACTGATATTGCGAGCATTCAGTCTGACAGGGTAGGAGCGGCGCAAACGGCAGCGCTGCGATTTCAAAGCATAGTTGTTCTTAAAGGAGCTAGAACGGTAATCGCGCATCCTAATGGCAGAGTGCTTATTAATCCCACAGGTACATCTGCACTAGCGACAGGTGGCACAGGAGACGTACTTGCCGGCGCAATCGGGGGGTTGCTAGCCCAAGGAATAAGTCCGTGGGATGCTGCAGCGTGCGGCGTATATGTTCATGGTAGGGCGGGCGAGATCGCCGAGCGAGATGTTGGGTCGCCCGGAATGCTTGCAGGCGATGTTATTCGCGCATTGCCTGCCTCGTTGAGGGAGCTTTATGCTCTAAAGTAAGCGAAGGGGGTATTAACTTGCGTGCTATCATAATCTTGGTATTAATTTTCTCAGTTTCTGCTGCCTTTGCCGTGACGGCGCCGATAACTGTCCCCTCTGCAGGTGAATACTACTACTGGTTTTCCTATACCGATGCAAAGGGTAATGTAATCCAGACAACGCCGAGAAGCTTTAAAGATAAAAGGGCGACAGCTGAACTGCCGCTTGTAAAGGATGCCGTTCCAAAGTGCAAGCTTTATGTGCTAGATGGCAAGTCTGGCAATGAGGCGGTAATTGAAATCGAGCCTAAGAAAGACGAGCCATTGAAGTTTGACCTCAAACCGGGCGACTTTAACAAAGTGCGGCGTGTCGAAATAACCGTCTTGGGTGCAGAAACAGGCAGGCCTGCTGCCGCTTGTATCGTAAAGCTGGAGGATAGCGAGAAGAAAGTACAAGTTCAGACTCTTGATCCAATGGCCGAAGGGGTAGCCACGTTTCTTGATGTTGCCTCAGGCACTGCAAGAGTTACCGTTAAATATGGCGAAGACCGAATGTCAAGCCAGGATATTGATATTCCTTTAGACCGCGAGGAACTCACAGCTCGTATAAGTGTCCCAGTGGTTGGCGACATTGACACTATCCAGACGGCTGAGCCAACGAAGGAGACAGAAAATGGCAAAAAAGCTGCAGAGGATGCTCCGCAACGTGTTGGAAACCGATTGGATTGGCTTACCGGATTTATTGGCTTGGTGTTATTCGGAGTGATAGTCTATAGTGCATATGTGCTAATGCGTAATCGAGGTGCGCGTTTCCAAGAAATTCTTCGTAAGATGGGTGTGGAAATTCAACCAGACCAGGTCCCACCAGGCACTAGTCAAACTCAATCGCAGGCGCCGCCAGTTGACCCAACGGTGTGTCCGTTTTGCGGTGGGAAGAAGGACCCAAATACTGGAGCATGTGCCTGCACTGTCGGCGTGCCCGGCATAGCGGCAGTGCAAGATGCTGGCTCAGGACCCAGGTTAATTGCTACTCAAGGTCCATATGTGGGAAGCATTTATCAGATTTTGACTAATGAAGTTACAATCGGGCGTGATGAAGGCAACAGCATTGCTTTTGCGCAGGACCCTACAACCTCGCGCAAACATGCAAAAATTACAAGCGAAGGTAATACGTATAAGATTATTGACCTAGGTTCATCGAACGGGACATTTGTGAATGGAATCAAAGTAACCGAGCGTATACTGAGCGCCGGTGATGAGATTCAGATTGGAAGCAATAAGCTAAG
The DNA here is from genome assembly GCA_029907255.1 of Armatimonadota bacterium. Classification (NCBI taxonomy): domain Bacteria; kingdom Bacillati; phylum Armatimonadota; species Armatimonadota bacterium. The sequence goes on along the minus strand of JARYMF010000005.1, from coordinate 167,653 downwards.
GTTTGAGACGTAATTTATGTCGCTTAATTCGAAAGTCATATTAAGTTTCCTAGCATCTACGTTTGGTGCGCTTTTAGCATGGGTTATTGTTGACTTCAACCCATGGTATCGGCTTCAGCCCGGCCCGACCATTGGCACGTTTATGAAGCAAATTTCCGAACAATGGTTTGTTGGAGCTATTTTTGGAACAATGGTTGGGCTTGCAATAGGTTATGTCAACGGTCTGTGGGCAGGAAGCTGGCCGCAGATGAAGAGAAACCTCGGCTGGGGGGCGGTTGTCGGCTTCTGCGGTGGTATATTAGGTCTTGTTTTTGGACAGCTCTTTTTTGGAAGCCTCTATGTAGACCCGCTTTCTGTGCCGCCGCTTTCTGTTATGCGGCCTTTCTATTTCGTTTGGGGTATTATCGTACGTGCGATTGGTTGGGCCTTGATTGGTTTATTTATCGGAGTTGTTCAGGGGTTGCCTTCTGGTTCGAAACGGGCAGCACGCCATGGTGCAGTCGGAGGCTTGCTTGGTGGTTTTGTCGGTGGCACACTATTTGAGATTGTTCCATGGATTTTGCCACCCGGAACGAAAAATCCGGGCGTTGTAAGCAGAGCCATCAGCATGACGGTTACCGGCGCATCCATTGGCTTTTTTATAGGACTAGTTGAAACTCTTCTTAAACAAGCGTGGATTCGTGTAGTTCAAGGTAGGAACGAAGGCAAAGAGTACGTTATTTCAAAGCCTAGAACAACTATTGGACGAGATGAGCTTGCGGATATTGCATTGTTCGGCGATAGGAATATTGCTCCTTTGCATGCGGTAATCGATGTCCAGCAGGGAAGGCATATCCTGCATGATGCAGGAAGCCCAATTGGTACGCTAGTCAATGGGCAAAAAGTCACTCAAAGTGTGCTCAAAGATGGAGATATTATCGAAATTGGTTCGATGCGCCTAGAATTTCATGAAAAGGCTACTGCATCTAAGATTCCACGGCAAGTTGATGTTCCGGAAAGTCCTCCTTCCAGGCCGATTCCGCAGGCGCCAGGCATATGTCCATTCTGCGGAGGCAAGAAGGATCCAAATACGGGATTATGCGATTGTTCAATTGGAGCTTTACCCACTTCTCAGACAATTTCAGCTCCTACGGGTACTGGCCCGAGACTGGTTGGAATTAGTGGTCCATATGCTGGGCAGTCGTTCATTTTGGCTTTGGATACACCTACAACTATTGGGCGCGAGCCTGGGCGCAGCATTCAACTTCCAATGGACACAACTGTCTCGCGCAAACACGCACGAATAGTAAACGAAGGCGGCACTTTCGTCGTATATGACGAAGGGAGCTCAAATGGCACGGTTGTAAATGGCATGCGAGTTAACCGTCAGGAGTTAGCGCCGGGAGATGTTATAGCATTTGGGGCCTCGCAATTCAGGTTTGAGCAATGAGTGAAAAGGAATATGCTGACTATTCGGAAATTGCCAGCTGTTTTGATATCGGCAGGAGGCTTCCCGAAGAGGCAATCGCACAATGGGTAAATTTAATTCAAAGGCGAGGCCGTCTTGAAAAGAGTTCATTGTGTTTGGATTTGGGATGCGGTACAGGTCGGTTTGCTATTCCGCTTAGAGAGATTACAGGTGCATATGTGATAGGCGCCGACCTTTCAGCCGAAATGCTAAAGCATGCGGCCAGCAAGCCTGGCGCTGAAAAAGTAATGTGGGTTAGATGTGATGCTGAGCTTGCGGCTTTTCGGGATGGAATCTTCCAATGTGTGTTCATGTCGTTTTTACTGCATCACGTTAACAATATGAGACGGGTGCTTTCGGAGTGCCGGCGGTTGCTAAACCCCGGGGGAGTCTGCCTGATTCGCACAACGGCCCATGAGCAGATGGATACCATGCCGGTCTATCGTTTCTTTCCGAAGGCATACGAGATTGATCGCAGACGCCTGCCTTCAGTTGACATTATAGAAGAAGAGCTCCGCCGTGCGGGTTTCCAGAATGTTTGGCATGAGACCGTCACCCAAGAGCTGGTTTCAAGCGTTGAAGCATATCTCGACAAAGTGCGAAATAAAAATATCTCTGCTTTGACGCTTATAAGTGAGGAAGATTTTGCCGAAGGTCTTGCGCGAATGGAAGCGCATTTCAGGGAGGTTGGCCCCGAGATTAGCCTTGCCGAGGTTAGAACAGAGGAGCTGACATTAATAGGGGCTGAATAATTGTAAAGGTGGGTTTTTTCTAATTCTCCACAACCCATTTTCTGGAGGTAAGTAATCATATGGAACAAACAAGGATTATCCCGCCTGGTGGCGATAACGGACCCGACGTACGAACAAGAGCTCTTGATGCCGCGACGGACAAAACTGCGATGGCTGGCGTACTTAGGGCGCTTGACATTGAATGTTTTCCCGGCAACCGATATGCCCTAAGTACTGAACCATCAAGGGAGCATGTTCTGATACAGCTAAAGTCAGCGCCTGGTGTGATGGGTCGCCGCTTGCCGCTAAACATAGCGCTTGTGATTGATAGGAGTGGCTCTATGGAGGGCGAGCCACTTGACTATGTAAAGCGGGCTTGTGGATATGTTGTTGACCTCCTTGAGCCAACTGACATACTCTCGATTGTCACTTTTGCTGAGCAGGTTGATGTTATCATGCCTGCTCGCCGAGTTATAAATAAAGCGCTTTTAAAGGAGCATATCAATCGCATTGAAGTTGGCAATACTACCAACCTATATGATGGAATCGTTGTCGGGGCTAATCAGGTTATGTCGGCATATTCTGAGGGATACCTGAACCGGGTGTTACTATTTACCGACGGCGAGCCAACCGCTGGTATAAAGGATTTTGCCTCAATAGTAGGCCAGGTTGCCGAACAGAAGAGTAGGGGTATTACAGTAACTGCTCTAGGTTTTGGCCCCGAATATAACGAAGAGTTGATGGCAGGAATTGCGCGGCAAAGTGGTGGAAACTACTACTACATTTCTCGTCCCGAACTAATTCCAGAAATCTTCCGCCGCGAGTTGGAAAGCTTAATGACAATCACAGCGCGCAATATACGCCTGCGTCTTGGTTTGTCGCGTTGGGTGCAATTACGCCAAATATATGGCAAACAGCCGTCGTATGGCGAACGCTACGCTGAGGTTAACTTAGTGGACATGGAGCGAGGAAGTGCAATATCAGTCCTCTGCGAGCTTGAGTTTGCGCCGCGACCGGCTGGTATCTATAGGGTTATGAAGGCTGAGGTCTTCTATAATGATGCCGTGAGCAATCAAAATGAAGTCTTGTCTGCCGATATTGAGTTTGAATTTACACCAGAAAAGACGCTGATTCCGACAGGGGTCAACCCTATTGTCAAACAAGAGCTTGAGGTAGCGCTTGCTTCAAGGAACCTGGAAAAGACGGTCATGGGAATGAAAACTCAACAACTCTCGGCGATGGCGGCGACAGCGGAGCTTGAGCGGACAATGAACATTCTACTTGACCAAGGTCGTGTGCAAGAGGCAGAGGAAGTAAAGAAAGCAATTGATTCTGTTAAGCGCGGCGGACCAGACGCAGAGAAGACCCTAGTTGGCACTATTTATAACCTGGACCGGGGGAAAAAGAAATAGCTCAATACCACAAATTAATTAATTCGGCGCTTAGCAAACAAGATTTACTTAAAGGGGAGATTTTCATGGAAATAGACCAGCCACAAACTGAAAAAACAATGGTTGCACAGCCTGCTCCAGTGGAAGCTACTATAATCGGCACGCCGATAAAATGCCCTGTGTGCGGTATGGAAAACAACCCAAGCGAGAAGTATTGTGGTGACTGTGGGTTTTTACTTTCGATGGTTCCCGCCGATGCTACGCCAATCAAGGACTTGTCAGCTTTTCCTAAACTTGTGGATAAGATACGGGGACGCGAATTTTTCCTCCACTCCGGTGAAAATGCCGTCGGACGTGAGGCTGCGGATATTCTTCTCGAAGATCCAACCGTTTCCAGGCGTCATGCCATAATCACATTTGACGAATCAGGTTGCTGGGTGGAGGATATTGGAAGCACAAATGGCACGTTTGTGAATGGACGAAAGGTAGAAAAAGGCGAGAAAATTCAGATAGGCGATGGTGCGGAACTCAAATTCGGGGGTTCAGTGCTAATCTTAAATCTTCCTCAAGTTGCCCCAGGAGTTGCGGAAGAAGCCTCTGCCATTGGTGAGGGAACGACAGCCGAAGCAGAAGCCGAGCAGGCTGAAGAAGCTCAAACTCAGTTAGAAAAGGCTGATGAAATCGCTTCTGAGCAGGAGAAACCTGTGGCGCGTCTTGTCGTTGTTTCCGACCCCACCAAGGTTTTTGAAATAAAACCTGGAGTAAATGACATCGGCCGACGATCAAGCGCAGCTGTTCCTATCACATTCGATGGATATGTATCTAGTATTCATGCGGACCTTATTGCAGAGGCCGATGGGTTTTTTATAACAGATATGGGCAGTACTAATGGCACGTTTGTAAATGGAGTAAGAATTTCACCTGGCATGCGCAGTGCGCTTTCAAACGGCGATGAAATAACCGTAGGAATGACTACATTGCGCTTTGAAATCTTTTCAGCAGAAGGAGAGCCAGCAAGCTCTGATACTCAGCCGAAATTGCCCGAAGGTAATGAATGACGATGGAGCAGATGGAGATTACTGCAAGAATTGATACCGGAGATTTAATACAAGGTTGGGCTAATAAGAAAGGTTTAAAACCAGGCGTAATAGTTAGCACACGACTCGGGGCAAAAACCGACCTTGGGCTGATTCGCGAGAATAACGAAGACAAGTTCGAGTTCTTCGAACCTGAGGAGCCCGAGCTTCTTGCGGCAAAGGGATTGTTCTATGCGGTGGCGGATGGCATGGGTGGCCATGCGTCTGGCCAAATCGCTAGTGAACTTGCCCTTAAGATGATAATCAGGAACTACTATACTGATTTTTCTGAAGACATAGAGCAGAGTCTAGAGGCGGCATTTAAAGCGGCAAATGCATACATCTACGATGTTGGTCAGAGCATTCCTGAGCGGTCTGGGATGGGGACAACATGTACGGCAGCGGTGATTCGGGAAGGGAAACTTCACATTGCACACGTTGGCGATAGCCGCGCATACATGATTCGAAGCGGCAAGATTCGCCAGCTTACGCAAGACCATTCTTGGGTTGCGGAGCAGGTACAGCGTGGAGCAATGACAGAAGAAGAAGCGATGATGTCGCCATTTAGAAATGTCATCACTAGATCGCTTGGGGTGACTCCTGATGTCGAGGTAGATTTTTACCAGGAAGAGCTTAAAAAAGGCGATGTCATCCTTATGTGTTCTGATGGTCTTTCGGGGTATGTTTCGGATGCCGAGATATTAGAGATAGTTTCAGAAGCAAGCCCTGCGCTGGCGGCGCTGAAGTTAGTAGACCGTGCGAATGGGCACGGCGGTGGTGACAACATTACCGTGCTAATTGTTAGCATCAAAAGCATAGACAAATGTGGTAGCAAGCGTAAAATCAGTAGATTGTTTGATAGGTAGAGGTCTCTGCTTCCGATACCCAAGGAAGAGGGCTATTATAGGAATAAAAGATCTCACGATTTGGCCTTCTGCTAGGGTAAGAGGAAGCATGAATGGTATTCACTTGTGGCTACGAATACACTTGGTCATTACCAAATTGTTCGCGAGATTGGAAGAAGCAATGATATAGTCTACGAGGCGATAGATACGAGAATCAACCGCCGCGTAGCGCTGAAGGAACTTGTCATACCTCCAAACCTCACAGGTCAGCAGAGAAGAGAACGGATAGAGCGGTTTTACCGCGAAGCACGTGCCGCAGGATCGCTTACACATCCAAATATCGTAACTATCTACGAGGCAGGTGAAGACCAGGGCAGGCATTTTATTGCCATGGAATATCTGGAGGGTCAATCCCTGCGCAACATCCTCGAAATCGAAGGCCAAATTTCTGTTGACCGCGCCATTGAAATAATCTCTCAGGTTTGTGATGGCCTTGCTTTTGCTCATTCGAAGCGAGTTATCCATCGCGATATAAAACCCGACAATATACATATTCTCCCTTCCGGCCTGGTCAAAATAACCGACTTCGGAATTGCTCGCCTAATGGAGGAGCCCTCATTAACTGCTAATGGCCAGGTTTTCGGTACGCCTAGCTATATGTCACCTGAGCAGATTGCTGGAAAGCAATTAGACCATCGGACGGATATATTCTCGCTTGGCATAGTGATATACGAAATGCTGACGGGAAAGAAGCCGTTCACTGGGGATTCAGTTGTTACAATTACTTACAACATTATGAACCAGGATGTTGTCATTCCCCCGACGATTCCACCCTTCATGGCTAATGTAATTCGGCGTTGTCTTGCTAAAGACCCCAATATGCGATATCAATCTGCCGAAGAAATAAAAGCTGACCTCAACCCTTCGGCATATCAACAACCAGTCGCACAGCCAGATCCATTCGGCTCTACGGTTGGAATGCCTGGTGGTTGGTATGGCGGTCCTCAGACTCCCCCAATACCTCCACTGCCAACAGGTGACCAGCTTGGTGGTTCAAAGCCAGACGATATTGTCTTGCCAAAGCTCCCATCGAAGCCGCTTCTTTCGCCCGAAGCGAAATATTTCTTAAAAGTGATGTTCGCAGTCCTTTTCGCCTGCGCTGTAGTGGTCGCGTTTATTTGGGCATTTTCAGCCGCTTATCAGGGGTATCAAAGACAATTTCGCCAGCAGGAGATTCAAGTGCTCTTGGACGCAGGGAAGAGGTATTTTGATTCCGAGAGTTATCTTGCTGCTATCCAGGAATGGAGCAAGGCGCTGAAATTGGCAGGCGACCCAGATGTAGCCAAAGCCATTAGGCGAAACATTGCGGCGTGCTATCTGCGGCTTGGAAACCAAGCTGAGCAAGGCGGCGACTACACTCGGGCGATTACGTTTTACCAGCAAGCGCTCGTTTATGATAAAGAGTACGCTGACGCCCACCTTTTTCTTGGCGACTTGCTGAGGCGCGTTGGCCGAGAGGATGAAGCACTCTCTGAGTTCGAGACTGTTGTTAAGCTCGAGCCATCAAGTGAGGCGGGGTCAGTTGCAAGGCAACATGCAGCAGTCATATACGTTACTCGTGGTGACGAAGCCTACAAAAATGGCGATGTTGAAGGTGCAGTAGCATGGTGGCGGAAAGCAGTTAAGATAGCTCCTGGTACGGATGTCGGTGACCAAGCCCAAGCTAGGATTGACAATGTGGTAAACGGAGGATAAGCGTGAGGAAGGGTAAATCTACCAAAAAGGCTGCAACTCGGAAAAATATTAGCCAAGAGGTACAAACTATAGTTAACCGCATTGGTGAGTTCTCAGAGCAATCTCCCGAAGAACGCATTGCAAAACTGCCAGAAATCGTTCAGGCTGTCCGCTCGCTCCCCTTAATAGAAGCTGAAACAGCGCTTGTGGATGCGGCACGTAAGTGGCAAGTAGCCATACTTCCAATATTAGAATCCCTAACAAGTGACACGGAATATGCACCGTTAGCAGCAGAAGCCATGGGGTTCATTCGCTCAGAAGCGGTAGTTCCAATCCTGCGGAATCTCGATAGGGCGGAGTTGCCGAAAGCAATAGTGAAGGCCGCGCGGCGCGCGCTCCACCGCCTAAAATCCTACGGTATAGCAGTAGAAGAGACGCAGGAGTTGCCAAGGCCAACGATCGCGCTGGCTGGCGGAAGGCGAATTATTAGGTCTGTAATGAGTAATATTGACGGGAGCGGCGGGCAAATCCTCTCTATTTTATTTTCAGCGCCGTTAAGTGGCACCGAGGCAGTGGAAATGGTTGCTGATGACATCGGCGGCATTAAGGATGTAGCAGGTGCTCGAATAACAAAGAGGGCGTATGATGAACATATTGCTAGCGACGCGGACAGGAGCTTTGTATTCGTTGATGCCCCTGCCTCTTATATACTATTCAGAGGACGAGAATATGAAGCTATTACTGTAGCGCAAGGGAAACCGTTGCCAACCGAGTATCAGTTTTATCGCGACCTATTCCATACTCCTGGCCGGGATTATGAGCGCTCAATTGTATATGAAGAAATTAATGCCGAGGAAATTAGTTCCGAACCTTCGCTCGTTAAGCGTGCTGGAGAGTTGTTCGAAACCCCTGCATTCCGCTCCTGGTTGATAGCAGAAGAGGATATTCAGCCACATGCAACCAAGCTCATTGAAGCCGAGGAAAGCCCTCTGATTCTTTCTGAGACGAGCCAAAGAGAAAGAATTGAACGCATTTTTCAGACGGCTATAGATGAAATTTTTACACCAGAGGTCCGAGCAAGATATAAGCGTCGAATTGAAGAAAATGCATATGTGCTTTTAAAAACAGGATACTCAGACCTTGCGCGGGTTGCGGTTGCGTGTGCTTTAGAACTTGCCTTGGAAGGCCTTCCTTCGCACGATGCCCATTTTGCTCGGGCTCTTGTCGAAAGAAGCATTGGAGTATATATCACAGCTCAAGGACGCAAGCCACGAATCTATCGGGTTTAGGGATGCATTGCTTCCTCGCTTGTCAATTCCTATTTATCTGTGCTAAACTGAACCAAATATTGTAGGAGAATACTTATGGCTATAAGTGACCTTGTTGGAGAGAATATACAGCGATTAAAACCCTATTCACCTGGTAAGCCAATTGAAGAAGTAGAGCGCGAGTATGGCATTACCGATATTATTAAGCTCGCTTCGAATGAGAACCCACTTGGTCCTTCTCCGAAGGCTGTAGAAGCCATGAAGAAAGCCGTGGAGAATGTTGCACTATACCCCGATGGAAGCTGCTTCAGCCTAAAGAAGGCGCTTGCCAAGCACTGGGGCGTAAGCGAAGACGAGGTGCTTCCAGGAAATGGGTCAGATGAACTAATCCACTATATTGGCGTGACGTTTCTTTCACCAGGTGATGAAGTAATCCAAGCTGACCCGTCATTTGTGCGCTATGAATCTGCAGCAATCCTGAATAATTGCGAATGCATCATGGTGCCGCTCAAGAACTTCACACATGACCTAGATGCAATGGGTGACCGAATTACCGAGCGCACGCGGCTCATATTCGTCGCAAACCCAAATAATCCAACAGGGACGGCGGTTACGCATAAAGATGCCGAACGACTTATATCGCGGTTGCCAAAACGCGTTATTGCAGTGTTTGATGAGGCCTATTATGAATATGTTGAGAGCCCTGAATTCCCGAGGATGTTGGAGTTCGTGAAAGCTGGAGCCAATGTTATCGTGTTGCGGACTTTCTCGAAAATATATGGGCTTGCTGGCCTCAGAGTTGGTTATGCAATAGCAAGGCCAGAGATAATTCAGTGTTTGAATCAAGTTCGTGAACCATTCAACGTAAACAGCGTTGCCCAAATTGGTGCGATTGCCAGTCTTAGCGATCCAGAACAAGTTGAACGTAGCCGACGGTGCAATTCCGAGGGCAAGCGATACTTATACCGCGAATTTGAGGAAATGGGCCTTCCATATACGCCTACTGAAGCAAACTTCGTCTGGGTAGACCTTAAACGTGATTCTCGCCAGGTGTTTACAGAGCTCCTAAAGAGAGGTGTCATTGTACGAACCGGCGATATATTTGGTTACCCAACTTACATTCGGGTTACCATTGGCACCGAGTCGGAGAATAAAAGGTTTATTGAAACTTTGCGAACAGTTCTGTTTGGCTAAATTTAAAGTTCAAGATTTAGCTTTCAGGCTTAAGTAACAGGAACAACTATGATTATCATATTATCTTCTGAGGCTACCGACCAAGATATAGAAAAACTAGCCGCGAGCCTTAAGGAGCGCGGTTATGGAATACATCTTTCTCGCGGCGTAGAAAAAACAATCATCGGCGCAATTGGTGCTCCAGAGGAAGATAAGCTTCTTATTATCCAGCAGATTGAAGCGCTTCCATTCGTTGAGCGCGTAGTGCCAATTCTGAAGCCCTATAAAATTGTTAGTCGTGAATTCCATCCCGAGAAGACTGTTATCAATGTTAGGGGCGTTGAGATAGGTGGGGACGAAGTTGTGGTTATGGCAGGCCCATGCTGCGTTGAAAACGAGAAGCAAGTATTGGAAACCGCCCGTGCTTGCTATCGGTCTGGTGCTCGCATTCTTCGTGGAGGCGCTTTTAAACCAAGCACCTCACCATATAGCTTCCATGGGCTTGGTGAAGATGGCTTAAAAATTCTTGATGCAGCACGTGCCGAGACTGGCATGCCTATTATCACCGAAGTTATGGATACGCGCGATGTTGAGCTGGTAATGAGGTATGCCGATATACTTCAAGTTGGTACGCGAAACATGACCAATTTCGCTCTCTTAAAGGAAATTGGTCAAGCGCGAAAGCCTGTCATGTTGAAGCGTGGCATGTCGGCAACTATCGAAGAATGGCTTCTGGCAGCGGAATACATTGCTGCACGAGGCAATTATGAAATCATTTTGTGCGAGCGGGGTATACGAACGTTCGAGACCATTACTCGAAATACTTTTGACATAAATGCAATTCCGGCGGTTTCTGAGCTTAGCCATTTGCCCATAATTGCCGACCCTAGCCATGGTACGGGACGGTGGCAGTTTGTTGGTCCTGTTGCAAAAGCGGCAATCGCAGCAGGAGCAGATGGTCTAATAATCGAAGTTCATCCCGAACCACAGCATGCGCTAAAAGACGGGCCCCAGTCACTCAAGTTTGATACGTTCGACAAGCTGATGAAAGAATTGGTACATTTAATCCGTGCTGTTGGAAGAAAACCAAGTTGGAGCGAAACAATTGAGGCTAATTGATAATGTGGCAATAGTTGGTGTTGGGCTAATCGGTGGTTCGTTTGGGATGGCCCTGAAAAAACGAGGCTTGGCTGAGCGCGTCATTGGTATCGGTCGTAACCCAGAGCGGCTTCAAAAAGCTGTAGATCTTGGCGCAATAGATGAATGGATGACCGACATCGAAGCAGGAGTTCGTGATGCTGACCTAGTATACATTTCCACACCCGTCGGTTTGGAGGTTCATTTTATTCGCCAAGCGGTGATGGCGGCTCCAAATGGATGCATTATTACTGACGCCGGCAGTACGAAGGGCGAGATATGCAGGCAGGTAGATAAAATAGTTCGCAAGGATGTCCATTTTGTAGGCGGCCATCCGATGGCTGGCTCCGAAATGACAGGTGTTGAAGCAGCAAATCCCGAGCTTTTTGTCAACGCGACGTATGTTCTAACGCCAACAAGTGCAACTAGTCCTGAAGCCATGGCTGTTGTTCAAAAACTAGCAGAGGCAATTGGGTCTAAAGTTATAATTATGGATCCAGAGGCGCACGATTGGTGTGTGGCAGCAGTTAGCCATCTTCCGCACATTATTGCGGCGGCACTTGTATCCATGGCACATGAATATTCTCTCAAAAACCCTCAGGTTTTCAATCTTGTTGCCGGTAGCTTTCGTGATATGACACGTGTAGCAAGTAGCTCGCCAGTCCTTTGGCGTGATATCTGCTTGACGAACGTTGAAGAAATTCAGAAAGCGGCTGAGAGCTTTAAACAGCATCTCACCGAAGGCCTGAGGACCTTGGAGTCAAACGACGGCGAGGCATTTATGAAATGGTTTGGTTCTGCTAAGCAGATAAGGGATAGCATATTTCGGCCAGCGCAGGAGAATAAAGATTCTAGTTAATATAGGCGAATGTAATTATACGATTTGCCCTGCGCCCAAAAATGTTTCGAAATCATAACGTTGGTTTACAATGTTGCGGTTAAGGTAGCCCAGGATGAGCAGGAGGATATCCATAGCCATAGACGGTCCGGCTGGTGCCGGAAAGACAACTGTGGCTAAAGAAGTTGCGCGTCGTCTTGGTTTGAGATATATTGATACAGGAGCAATGTACCGTGCAGTCGCCTGGAAGTCGCTCGAGGAGGGCATACCACTTTCCGATAAGGAAGCAATTGTGGAGATGGTTGCCAAAATGAAGATTGACTTCCCAATGGGCGATGGGTCTCGAATATTCGTTGATGGGAAGGATGTTTCTGAAGCAATTCGAACTCCCGAGGTTACGCGGCTTTCTTCGCCAGTATCGGCAATCTCAGGTGTGCGAAGGCATTTAGTAGCCCAGCAAAGACGGCTGGCAAGCGGTGGCGGGGTAGTAATGGAAGGGCGCGACATAGGTTCGGTAGTACTCCCCGGTGCGGAAGTAAAAATATTCCTCACAGCATCAGTTGAGGAACGAGCAAGACGCCGATATGCGGAAATGAAAGCTGCAGGAATTTCGGTAGACATAGAAACCCTCAAGCGCGAAATTGAAGAGCGGGACCATCGCGACAGCACCAGAGCAGACAGTCCACTGACAAAGGTCCCTGAAGCTGTCGAGATTAATACTGATGAATTGACAGTTGATCAGGTTGTCGAGCGCATACTCGAAATTTGCAAGCGCTAAACATTAACTTTCTACTTTGATCTCGCTCGGGAGGACGCAAAGTGGAAAAGTTTATTCTACCAGTTGAGGTTGCCGAGCTACCAGGCGGCAGGTATGTTGCGACATGCCCACTGATAGAAGGTTGCCACGCAGAGGGTCGAACTGCCAAAGAGGCGATTGACAACATGGAAGATATAGCAAGGGGTTTGATAGAGACAAAATCGCCTTTTGCGGTTCTTGCGCATCCTCATGCCTCGCCCCCTAAAGCCCGGAATCGTTGTCCGATGCCTTAAGCATGAAGAATAACACAAGACCCTAGTGGTCTCGATGTTTCTCCTTGCTTGTTGCTATCAGTCATTCTTTAGGCATAAGCAATAGGCCAAGAGCGGAAATTTATTGTTTTCGAAAATGCCTGGAGTGTTGTCTTCTGATGCTAGAGAAGACGAGATAAAACTAGCAACCAAAATACGAACCTTGACATTTGACCTTGTATAGAGTAGAATTTTAATTGGCTCCGGGCCTGTAGCTCAACGGATAGAGCACCAGTCTTCGGAACTGGGTGTTGGGGGTTCGATTCCCTCCAGGCCCGCCAAAAGAGTTGTAACTTCGCTTGACAAAACTTTGCGGAACGTGTATAATTCGCCTGTGATCTGCCGAATCCTGCGGGCCTCTTCGGCGGGGCTGGCTACTGAAATGCAGTTAGTAAGGCGGCAAAGCCTTTTGAATTATATTGAAAATCCGGGTCGTTAGCTCAGTTGGTAGAGCAGCTGACTCTTAATCAGCGGGTCACAGGTTCGAATCCTGTACGACCCACCATTTCAGACGGTTGGCACACGGGCGAGTGGTGGAATGGCAGACACGCTAGACTTAGGATCTAGTGCCGAAAGGCGTAGGAGTTCAACTCTCCTCTCGCCCACCAAAAAGTACGAGGTATAGAGATCAAGAGAACAGCGTGTTCGATTCCCTAAAGCGCTGGGCTCGGTGCTTGAATATCTTGTACACTAAGAATGCGGGAGTGGTTCAGGGGTAGAACGCCACCTTGCCAAGGTGGATGTCGCGGGTTCGAATCCCGTCTCCCGCTCCAATTTTGGTACAGAGTACAAGGTCTCCGATACTCGGGCATTCGGGCGGTCCCCGCTGTCTTTGTAAAGAGCACTTTGTGCTCTGTACTGCTTTCTTAATGCCTCGTCGCTAGGGCTTGCCCCGACGAGGTATTGTTTTGTTAGTTTTAAAGGAGATTGATTATGCAAGTTACGGTTGAGCACCAGGATGCCTGTACGACCACTTTGAACGTGGAAGTGGATGCTGAGCAGGTAGTCAGGACTGTAAAGGGAGTATATAAGGAGCTTGCACAAAAAGTTGACATTCCGGGATTTCGCCGCGGGAAAGCACCTCAGGCAATCCTGGAGCGCTATATCTCGCCTGAATCTGTTCGACAAAGGGCTATCGAGGAACTAATCCCAATCGCATACGCCGAGGCGTTGAAGCAAACCGACCTGCATCCTTTCGCAGAGCCTGAACTCGAAGTGGTCAAGTTCGAAATGGACAGCCCTTTCATTTTCAAAGCCAAGGTGCCGCTTCCGCCTAAGGTGGAGGTTGGGGATTACAAAGGAATTGAGGTCGAGCGACCGAAGGTTGAGGTCACGGACAAGGATGTTGAAGCCCAGCTCGAGCACCTTAGGGAAAGTCGAGCAACCTCAAAGCCGGTAGAGGACCGTGGAGTCGAGAATGGCGACTTCGTTATAGCGGAAATCACATCCAGGATCGAAGGAGAGGAGAACAGCCGGTCTACGAGGTCGATATTACATGTTGGAACAAATCTACCTGATTTTGACAAAGCAATCATAGGCATGAAGCCAGGTGAGAAGAGAACCTTCTCGCTCACTTATCCGGTTGATTTTGCCGACCCCGACCTCGCAGGTAAAAAGGCGGAATTCGACGTTACCGTCGACAGCATCCGAATCCGTGTACTGCCAGAGCTCAATGATGAATTTGCAAAGGAGATATCAAACTTTGAAACGCTTGACCAGCTTCGTGAGGATATCAGACGGCGCTTGGTTGAATTACGCAACCGAGAAGCCGATAGAGAGGTAGACAGCAAGATTGTTGAGCAGATTGTTTCTCGCTCAAGCATCTGCTTCCCAGAGGTAATGGTCGAGCACGAAGTACATCATGACCTCGAAGACATTGAGGAGCAAGTCAAGCGCCAAAACGCTACCATGGAAGACTATCTGCGCCAAACTGGCCAGACGGAGGAACAGTTACTGGAAAACCTTAGAGAAGCAGCTTCCAGGCGACTCCGTGCTGGCTTAGTCCTTGGGGAGATAGCAAATAAAGAAGGCATCCAAGTCAGCGATGAAGAAGTGGAAGCTGAAATTGACCGCATCGCAACCGAGGAAAAAACTACGCGCGAGGCGGTGGTCAGTTTTCTAGACACCCAAGGAGGCACTGAGAGTCTTCGAAATCGCCTGCTCAACCGAAAGATTTTTGAGTTTTTAAGATCAGTATCTAATATAAAAAGTGCAGAAAATAGCGCGGAAAGCACATAATCGGTAATGGGGGTAATTGGCAATTAGCTACGTTAACCCTCAAATGCCTTTCCGCGTTTCAAGTCGGGCTGCACATACCCGATTAGCTAACCGGAAGGAGAATGAAACAAAAATGGCACTAATACCAATGGTTGTAGAGCAAACCTCTCGGGGGGAGCGGGCTTATGATATTTTCTCCCGCCTACTGAAAGAGAGGATTATATTCATTGGCACGCCAATTGATGATGACGTATCGAACCTAGTAATCGCCCAGCTTCTTTTCCTTGAGAAGGAAGACCCTGATAAGGATATAGAATTCTACATTAACAGCCCAGGCGGCCTCGTCACGGCTGGACTAGCAATATACGATACCATGCAGATTATAAAGCCTGACGTGGCAACTATCTGCGTTGGCCAGGCGGCAAGCATGGCGGCAATACTGCTTGCTGGTGGCGCGAAAGGGAAGCGATATGCTCTTCCAAACGCGCGCATGATGATTCATCAGGGCAGTGCCGGATTTCAGGGTACGCCTTCGGATATAGATATCCAAGCAAGGGAAATCCTTCGATACAAGGCGCTTTTGAACAGTTTGCTTGCAAAGCACACTGGACAGCCAATTGAGAAGATTGAGCGCGATACCGACCGGGATTTCTACATGTCGGCTGAGGAAGCACTGGCTTATGGCCTGATAGACGAGATTCTGGAAGGTTCAAATAGGTAAAAGAGTCTTTAATAGAAAATAAGTACTGGAGGGCACGTATTTGGCACGGGTTGGATTCGAACGCGGCGAACAACGGTGCGCTTTGTGCGGCCGGAGCCGCGAGCAAGTGCAAAGACTTATAGTAGGCCCATATGGCGGAATATGTCTGGAATGCTTGGAGCTATGCAACGAAACCATTCGGGCTGAGCTTGGGCGCCGAGAAGAATCGTTTGAGTTCGGAAGCATACCTAAGCCAAAGGACATATACCGGATTCTGAGTCAGTATGTCATAGGGCAGGAGAAAGCGAAGCGCATTTTGAGCGTAGCTGTGTACAACCACTTTAAGCGCATAAATGCACCAGCTTCCGATGTGGAGTTGCAGAAGAGCAATATCCTCTTAATCGGACCGACTGGAAGTGGTAAGACACTGCTAGCGCAGACGCTCGCCAAAATACTAAACGTGCCTTTTGCCATTGCTGACGCAACTTCGTTGACTGAGGCTGGCTATGTGGGTGAGGATGTCGAGAACATCCTCCTCAAGCTTCTGCAGGCAGCCGACCATGGCGATAGCCTCCAGAACACAATACGGAATGCCCAGCGGGGGATTGTCTATATAGACGAGATAGACAAAATCAGTCGAAAGTCGGACAATCCTTCAATCACACGTGATGTGTCTGGAGAGGGTGTTCAGCAAGCACTACTTAAAATCCTGGAAGGAACTGTGGCGAACGTCCCTCCACAAGGAGGCCGAAAGCATCCACAGCAGGAATACATTCAAATTGACACCACCAATATACTATTTATCTGTGGTGGCGCATTTGAGGGTCTTGACCGCATAATCGAACGCAGGCTAAGCGACCAGGCTTTGGGCTTCCGTGCCAAGGTCGAAAGCAAGAAGGAGCGCAACGTTGGCGAACTTCTATCACAGGTGCTTCCTGAAGACCTGCTCAAATATGGGTTTATACCGGAATTCGTCGGTAGAGTTCCGGTCATCGCAACCCTTGATGCACTGGATGAACAGACTTTGGTAAGGATACTTGTAGAACCAAAGAATGCACTTGTTAAGCAATACCAAAAGTTCTTCGAGTACGATGGAGTGGAGCTTAGTTTTACAGACGATGCTCTTGCGGCTATTGCTCATGAAGCAATGAAGCGTAGTATTGGCGCACGTGCGCTCCGGGCGATTATAGAAGAAGTCATGCTAAACATTATGTACGAGATTCCGTCTGTTGGGGGCGTAAAGAAGTGTATCATTGATGCAGATGTGATTCTCGGCAAAAAAGAACCAAAACTCATTACAATTGATGAAATGAGAGCAGCTTCGTAGAGTGCTCATTTCAAGAACACTCGTCTGAGACCTCAAGTCAAAGGGGCTCCTTAAAAATACAAGGAGCCCCAGGAGACTTTCCCTGTTTGGAAGAGGATACACGGATGGCGAAATCCCAAACAAAAGCAGGAAAAAGCAAGAAAGCAAGCAAGGAAGTTTCGATTGAAGAGCAAACTGCTCCCTCATTGCCTGAAATACTACCAATGCTTCCAGTGCGGAATGAAGTTTATTTTCCGCACATGATATTCCCACTCTTTGTCGGGCGTGCAAAGTCAATTCGCGCGCTCGATGAGGCAATGGCTAGCAATCGTTTTATTCTCCTTGTGGCGCAGAAACAAGTGGCGACCGACGACCCAGGGCCGGATGATACCTTCTCCGTGGGTTTAATTGCCGAAATAATGCAGATTATGCGTGTGCCCGACGGGACGGTTCGCGTGGTCCTCGAGGGTATCGAGCGCGCCAGGATTACCGAATATCTGGAAACGGAGCCATTTTTCCTGGTTAAAGTTGAGCCAATGCCAACGCAAGAGGAGTATGGCCTCGAAATAGAGGCTCTTATGCGGAGCGTAACGGCGTTGTTCGAACAGATTGTCAACGTTGGCCGAAACATTCCGCCAGAGGCACTCGTCAACGTTGTCAACATTACTGACCCGGGTCGCCTAGCCGATGCCATCACTCCTTATCTTCCACTGCGTGTTGAATCCAAGCAAGAAATCCTAGAAAGTACATCCGTGCGCGACCGACTGGATAGGCTCAATCTCCTTCTTAAAAAGGAAGTCGAAATCCTCGAAATTCAGCGCAACATTCGAAACCGCGTTGAAAAGGAGATGAGCGACACACAGCGTGAGTTTATTCTCCGCGAGCAGATGAAGGCAATTCAGCAAGAGCTCGGCGAGCATGACGAGAGATACGGCGAAATTGAGGAGTACAAAACCAAGATAGAGGAAGCCTGCATGCCTGAAGAGGTCCGGGAGCGCGCAATGAAAGAGTTAGGACGGCTGGAGAAAATGCCGTATGCTGCGCCCGAAGGCGTTGTAATTAGAACATACCTCGATTGGTTAATATCATTGCCATGGAGCAAGCGCACGGAAGATGACATTGATATACAGGAAGCTGCCCGTGTTCTTGATGAGGACCACTATGGCTTAATGAAAGCGAAGGAGCGCATCCTTGAGTTTTTGGCTGTCAAGCAGCTCTCCGGAGGTATGAAAGGTCCCATTCTTTGCTTTGTTGGGCCTCCGGGAGTTGGCAAGACATCCATAGGGCGCTCGATAGCCCGGGCTCTTGGACGGAAATTCATCCGAGTCTCACTTGGTGGAATTCGCGACGAAGCCGAGATACGCGGCCATCGGCGCACATATGTCGGCTCA
The DNA here is from genome assembly GCA_029907255.1 of Armatimonadota bacterium. Lineage (NCBI taxonomy): Bacteria > Bacillati > Armatimonadota > Armatimonadota bacterium. Next base: position 149,331 of record JARYMF010000005.1, on the reverse strand, counting down.
ATGCCTGGTCGAATAATTCAAGGCATAAAACAAGCAGGTTCGCGTAATCCAGTTTTTATGCTGGACGAAATTGATAAAGTTGGAGTGGACTTTCGCGGTGATCCTTCAGCGGCGTTGCTCGAAGCGCTTGACCCTGAGCAAAACTTCGCATTCAGCGATCATTACCTCGAAGTTCCCTTTGATCTTTCAGATGTAATGTTTATAACAACCGCAAACTTACTTGATCCTATTCCGCCAGCGTTGAAAGATAGAATGGAAGTTATTCCATTTTCGGGATACACCGAAGATGACAAAATAAATATTGCAAAGCAGTTTCTTGTACCCAAACAAATTACAGAGCACGGGCTGAAGCCGAAGCTTCTAAAAATCACTGATGAGGCTCTTTGCAAGATTATCAGAGAATATACTCGCGAAGCTGGCGTTAGAAATCTTGAGCGCGAGATTGCTTCTATCTGCCGCAAGGTAGCGAAAGAAGTAGCGCAAGGAAAGAATACGCAGACGAGAGTTACGCCCAACAAAGTCAAGGATTATTTAGGCCAACCGAAATACCGCTATGGCATGGCAGAAGAGCATGACGAGGTTGGTGCGGCAACTGGCTTGGTTTACACCGAGTTCGGCGGAGACACAGTTAGCATCGAAGTAGGTCTTATGCGCGCCCAGGAAGGAAAGCTAATCCTGACGGGACAGCTTGGCGAAGTAATGAAAGAATCGGCGCAGGCGGCGCTCTCTTATGTGCGGTCTAGGGCTGCGCAGCTTGACATCCCTGAGGATTTTCCAAATAATATGGATGTTCATATACACGTGCCTGCAGGTGCGATACCAAAAGATGGACCATCTGCAGGCATAACGATGGCGGCAGCTCTCGCATCAGCGCTAACTGGGCGGCCGGTGCGACGTGATGTCGCAATGACCGGCGAGATTACACTTCGCGGGAAAGTTCTTCCAATTGGCGGGCTCAAAGAAAAGGTTCTCGCTGCGCATCGCGCGGGTATACGAACTATAATTATTCCTAAGGACAATATCAAGGACCTCGAGGACATCCCTGATTACGTAAGAGAGGAGCTAACCTTCAAGCCAGTTGAGCATGCAGACGAGGTTCTCGAGATTGCGCTCTTGAATAACACAAAGAAACAAAAGAAAAGGGCAAAGGCTTAGAAGGGGAGGAGTATGCGGCCGCGGCCTTCAGAGAGGAAAGTATTTGGTGCGAGCTTTCCGGAATCGGGTCGCAGAACGTCGCCCCAGAGCCGTCAGGCTGAGTCTCATCGTCGGATGGTGAACCTGCGAAGGCGTGAGGAAGCCTTAACAGAGCAAAATTGCAAAATGACTTCGTGTTTGCTTTCGATGATGGTGGGGTAAGGTTTTGAACCCCCGAGGATTAAGCCTGGCCGGGCAAGCCCGTTATAGCTAAAAACGAGGCCTGTTAATGTTTTATCGCGCAATGGCAGGCGAATTAAGGTGGTACCACGGAAGAAGCTCCTTTCGTCCTTTAGGATGGAAGGAGCTTTGTGCTTTTAAGACACGGGGAGGAGATTATGAACCGATACGACACATTGCCGAAAACTTATGACCCAAAAGTAGTCGAACCAAAGTGGTATGATTTTTGGATGGAGAAAGGGTACTTTGCAGCTGGCAATGCTGAGGAGCTTCTTAGAGAAGATCCTGAGAAGAAGAAAATGTACTCCATAACAATTCCACCGCCGAACATTACCGGCTCGCTTCATATGGGCCATGCACTCTGCTATACAATCCATGATGTCCTTGGGCGCTGGAAGCGTATGCAGGGTTTCAATGTCCTAATCCTTCCAGGCACTGACCATGCCGGCATTGCTACTCAGAATGTGGTTGAGAAGCAGTTAGCGATGGAGGGATTGACACGCCACGACCTGGGCCGGGAGAAATTCCTCGAGCGTGTTTGGCAGTGGCGTGAGGAATATGGCGGCACAATAATCCGCCAATTCAAGCGCATGGGATATGCTTTTGATTGGGATCGCCTTCGATTTACGATGGATGAAGGATACGCGGATGCTGTGTTGGAGGAGTTCATCCGTTGGTTTAACGATGGCTTGATATATAGAGGCGTTCGCGTTATCAATTGGTGTCCAAGATGCCAGACAGCGATATCGGATATTGAAGTCGAGTATGAAGAAGTCGCCGGCCACCTTTGGCACATTGACTACCCATTGGAAGATGGGTCAGGTGTCGTAACGGTAGCCACCACGCGCCCAGAAACTATGTTAGGCGATACTGCGGTGGCTGTGCATCCTGAAGACGACAGATATCTCGGCATTATAGGCAAGAATGCTATTCTACCAATAATGGGGCGCTCCATTCCGATTATTGCTGATACTCATGTGGATCCGAATTTCGGTACTGGGGCGGTCAAAGTCACACCTGCACATGACCCAAACGACTTCGAAATAGGGATGCGCCACAACCTTCAGCAAGTGGTCGTAATTGGCACAGATGGAAGTATGACGGAAGAGGCAGGAAGGTTTGCAGGAATGGACCGGTATGCGGCACGTGAGGCAATCGTCGAGGAGCTAAGGAGTCAGGGTTTGCTTGTTCGCGAGGAGGAATATGTCCATTCAGTTGGAACTTGCGCCAGGTGTGGCACCACCATAGAGCCCCTACTTTCGGAGCAGTGGTTTGTTCGTATGAAGCAAATTGCTCAACCAGCCATTGAAGTAGTTCGCAACGGAAGCGTTCGCTTCGTCCCCGACCGTTATGCGAGCGTATACATTGATTGGATGGAAAACATCCGAGATTGGTGTATCTCCCGCCAGCTGTGGTGGGGTCACCGTATACCAATTTGGAAATGCCTAGATTGTGGCGAGTATACAGCGTCAAAAACAGAAGTCAGTGCTTGCTCAAAATGTGGCAGTAGGAATATCGAACAAGATCCAGACGTGCTAGACACCTGGTTTTCATCTGCCCTTTGGCCTTTCGCTACAATGGGATGGCCCAAGAAGACATGGGAGCTTGAGTATTTCTATCCAACATCAGTTTTGATAACTGCTCGCGACATAATCTATCTTTGGGTTTCACGGATGATTATGACGAGCCTATATTTCCTGAATGAGATACCATTTCGGGATGTGTATATCTATGCCACAGTTCTAAATGAAGAGGGTCGCAGAATGAGCAAGTCGCTTGGCACAGGAATCGACCCCCTTGACCTTGTTGAGAAATACGGCGCTGATGCACTCAGATTTGCTTTGATTCAGCAGGTTGGCAAAGTACAGGATATTCGCTTTTCCGAGTCGCGAGTTGCGGCAATCAGGAACTTTTGCAACAAAATTTGGAACATTGCTCGCTTTGTGATGTTGAATCTCGACGCCGAATCAGGTGAACTCCCTAAAGAGCCTTCACCAGAGGTTTTGCGAAATGAGGATAAATGGATATTAAGCCGCCTTCAGAAAACTATTGAAACTGTCAACGCTGGCTTTGCCAACTATGATATGGATGCTGCCGCCCGAGTGCTTTATGATTTCTTATGGAGCGAGTATGCTGATTGGTATATAGAGCTTGCAAAACCTAGGCTTCAGGGTGAAGAAAAGCCAATTGTTCAATATGTTCTCTGGCGTGTGCTTGAGACATCCATGCGTCTTCTTCATCCAATTATGCCATTTGTTACAGAGCAGATTTGGCAGTCTATTCCTCACGAAGGCGAAAGCATCATGAAAGCTGCATTCCCCGAAGCGGATGCATCTTTAATCAATGAAAAGGCAGAGTGGTGGATGGACCTCATAATGGAAATTACTCGCTCGATTCGCAATCTTAGGGCGGAAATAGGAGTTTTACCTGGCAAAACGGTTGAGTGCATCGTTGTTTCCGAATCTTCTGATGTGAGGGCTGCAATCTCGTCAGGAAGAGAAAGCATAATGACCTTGGCTAAGGTAAGCAAGCTTGAAGTCGCCTCTTCCAGACCCTCAGCGGAGCATGTGCGCTTTATATCGGCGCATTTGCCCGAGGCAGATATATACATTCCGCTTGCCGGATTAGTGGATATAGATCGGGAGATTGCGCGTGTTACGAATGAACTCTCCGAAGTTGAACGCGAGCTTGCTAGAACCACATCCAAGCTGGCTAATGAACAGTTCCTTGCTCGTGCGCCGGCCCATGTAATTGAGAAAGAACAGCGAATTGCCCAAGAGCTTGCCGACCGACGCAAAAAACTTCAAGAGCGGCTCGACATGCTGACAAAAGGAGAGTAGCCTGGCATTATTGAAAACTAAGTGATTGCTGGTCTAGACAGAGGTAAATACTTCAAATTCGTTTGCTACCATGAATGATATTCTTTCATACGAAGAGGCTGTAAAGTATATCCACAGCCTAGGTGAATCTGTGATTAAACTCGGCTTGGAGCGTTTCCGTGCCCTTTGTGAGAGTCTTGGCAACCCTCAGGACAAGCTGAGAATAATACATATTGCCGGAACAAACGGAAAGGGCTCTACTGCCGCTATGGTATCGGCAATTTTGGGGGCAAATAATTACAAGGTTGGAGCATATTATTCACCGTTTGTCTATGATATTCGGGAGCGTTTCATGCTTAATGGCGAAATGATTCCTCCTGTTGATTTCGTCCGGCTGGTGAATACAATCCGACCACATGCTTTGGCGCTAGAAAAGACACAACATGGTCACCCTACTGAATTCGAAATGAAGACAGCTATTGCGCTCCTATATTTTGCCGAGCAAGAGGTTGACTTTGCTGTCTTGGAAGTAGGACTTGGGGGCAGGCTTGACGCCACGAACATTGTAACCCCTCTCGTGAGTGTTATAACGAATGTCGGAATGGATCATATGGAAAGATTGGGCAACACCGTATCAGAGATAGCATTTGAGAAGGCAGGTATCATCAAGGAAGGTATCCCCGTGGTCACGGCCGCCCAGGATAATGAAGCTCTAAAAGTCATCAGACAGGTGTGCGATGAGCGACATGCCAAGCTTTTCCATGTCCAGCCCGCAAATTGTGCCAGATGCTTTAAAGTAGAGCCTCAGAAGGACAGTTCACCTAGGGGGCCGCTTTGTGAGAGTAGCATTCAAAACTCTTTTTCGCTTGACGGGATTCTGGCGCGGTATGAGAATGTTGAAGTTGGAATGGAGGGTGAGTTTCAGCTGTTAAATGCTGCGACAGCAGTTGCAACCGTTGAAGTTTTGAAGGAACATGGCTTTTGCGTCTCTGAGTCAGCAATCCGTGAGGGGTTAAAGAAAGCTTATGTACCTGGTCGACTTGAAGTGCTACATGAGAAGCCATTTGTAGTTGTAGACGGCGCGCACAATCTAAACGCTGCGCGGGAGCTAGCTCATGCGCTTTGTCGCTTTCCTCATAATCGGCTGATACTTGTTATTGGGATGGTATCCGGCCATTCCGTTGAAGACGTAATGTCGGAACTTGCGCCACTTGCACACACGATTATAGCTACTAAGTCCTCAAATGTTCGCGCGGCGCCCGCTGAAACTATTGCTAACATAGCTAGACAATACTGCTCAAACGTGGAGCAAATCACGCCTGTTCGGGAAGCTGTAAGGCGTGCCCTTGCGCTCTCTTCTTCTAATGATTTGGTGTGTGTGACTGGTTCGTTCTATACAGTTGGCGAAGCTCCGAGAGATATCAAGAGCCTGGTTAATAAGTTTTGATCAGACGTTAGATTGGGTATAAACAAAGTGACCCCCCTGGCACTGTGAACTATGTAAATCACCCCACGTTTCCAGTCTGCGTGATTTGCGCTGAGGCGGCCGGCACATTTCACAGTACAGACTTTGTGCTTCCTTGGCGGCAGGGAATTTTCAAGTCTAGATTCAAAGGCGCGGTCACCCCCGACGCAGTCAATGCCATGCAGAGTTTATGGAAGGGGTGGTAAAAATGAGAAAGAGCCAGGGTTTAGTGAGAAGTCTTAACCCTATGCGAAGGCATTCTTGCCAATGCGAAGGAATTAGAATTCCTCGGCTCAACAGAGTCTCTGCGAATTTCACGCAAAGTAATCAGGTAGAAGTGCGTTTCAAGGCAGATATGGAATACCTGGCTGCAGTGCGCTTGATAACCCAAAAAGTAGCTGAGAAGTTAATGCTGAGTAACAATTCCGTTTATGATCTAAAGCTTGCCGTTGGAGAAGCATGTGCTAATGCAATTGAACACGGCTCGCCGCTGGGCAGCGAAAACGATGTTGCTGTAACATTTTCATGGACCGAAAAGGAGCTTAGAATCGAAATTGCAGACCAGGGTACAGGATGCTGGATAGAATCTAAGGTTGGATGTGGCAGTGATAGAGGATTTGGCATCCCCATAATGCGGGCACTTATGGACCAGGTGGATTTTGTGGTTGGTCTCGATGGAACGAAGGTGATTCTCACCAAACGGCTTCGGTAAGTAAATTAAAAATACGCGTCATCTTGCAATTTTTAGACGTGGGTAGAACAATTAAGTATTTTACGAAGGCTTAAATTCGACTCACGTCTAATTTTATTTATGGGGAGGGACAAATAAATTGGAGCTTCGAGAGCTTGGACGGACTGGAAAGAAACTCACGCTTTTGAGTCTTGGTTGCATGCGTCTTCCGGATGATGATGAAGAAGGCGCAAAAGTTGTCAGTCGGGCGGTTGACCTTGGTATTAATTACTTTGAGACCTCGGAATGGTATTGCTCCAACCGAAGTGAAATAAAAGTTGGTATGGGCATAAAGGGTCGCAGAGATAAAGTGTATATTTCTACAAAGTGCAAAGTTAAACCCGAAACTACTCCAGATGATGTCAAAAGGGCTTTTGAGGGTTCGCTTCAGAGGCTGGGAGTCGATTATGTGGATTTTTATCAGGTGTGGGATTTTAGATGGCCCGAGTACGATGCGGTTTTCAAGAAGGGTGGAGCACTCGACACATTAGAGAAGCTTCGTGACGAAGGTCTTATTGGCCACATTGGTATGACAAGTCATGAGTCAAATGAACATGTTATCGAATGTCTCAATACAGGCCGCCTTGAAAGCATCACTCTCGCCTATCATATGCTGAATCGCGAAAAGGAGCCCGTTATCCAGTATGCTTATGAGCATAGTATCGGTGTTGTCATCATGACTCCGCTAGCCGGCGGAATGCTTGCCACTCCATCGGATGTTTTGTCAAGCCTGGCTGGCGCGAAACGAACGTCCACAGCGGCAGTAGCTCTTACTTTTGTTATGTCGAATCCTTACGTGACCACCGTGCCTTCGGGCATGACTTCGGTTAAAGAGGTTGAGGAGAACGTTCGAACTGCTGAGGAATTCGTGCCGCTCACGGTCGAAGAAAGAGATGCGCTCATTAGGACACTTGATGAATATAAAGCCCTTGGTGAGAAGTTCTGTACGGGATGCAATTACTGCATGCCATGTCCAAATGAGGTTCGTATTCCAGGCCTATTCCGCATCCGCAATTACTACAAAGTCTTCGGCCTTAAAGAATGGGCTGTGCGCTCGTATGCACGAATGAAAGAGCGTCATCCGATAAACTGTACAGAATGCGGCGAATGCGAGAAGAAGTGCCCCAATAACATCCCAATAATTCAGCAGATAAAGGAAGTCCAAGAGCTGTTCGAAGGAGGCGAAAGTTGAGGCTTTGTGCAATTTCCTGCGAGGTTTTTGCCCGTGAGTGCGCTCGGGCTACCGCTTATTCGCCGCACGTCGTAGATTTAATTCTTCTACCGTTTGGCCTCCACAATGAGCCTGATGAGCTTCGGCGTCGGATTCAAAAGGAGATTGATATTGCCTCCGACGGTAGATTCGAATATATTGTTTTAGCATACGGGTTGTGCAGCAGGGGTACTGCTGACCTCGAGGCTAGGAGCACGCCAATCGTCATTCCACGCGCTCACGACTGTATTACTCTCCTTCTCGGCTCCAGGGAGCGATATAAAGAGGAATTTCAACAACATCCTGGGACTTATTACTACAGTCCTGGATGGGTTGAGCGCAAAGAAGGCGAGATTAGGCAAGGTGTGGTGGACTCGGTACAAGAGCGTCTTGAAGAGGAGCGTTTTAGGGAGTATGTTCAGAAATACGGCGAAGATAACGCGCAGTTCCTAATCGAGCAAGAGCGCCTTTGGCTCGTAAACTACAACAGGGCAGCTTTTATTAATACGGGGCTGGGCAATATTGAAAGCTACCGCGAATTTACCAAGCGATTGGCTGAAAATAGGGGATGGTCATATGAAGAAATCCCAGGCGACACGCGACTAATAGATAAGCTCCTTTTTGGCGATTGGGATGAAACGGAATTCCTCATCGTTAGGCCCGGATGTCGAACCATCGAGCAGGTAAATAACGAGATCATTTCAGCGGTTTGACACCAAGATACTAGCCGCCAATTTGCCCCTTGCTGTATTGCTCTGCTTGTGCTTGAGGATTGGAATTCAACGTAAAATATGTTAAATTTCCCTCGGTGATGTAACTGCAATGCCTGCAAATCTAACCCCACAATATAAGGAAGCTGAAGAACGATACCGCCAGGCGAAAACTTTTGAGGAGAAGCTTGCTGCGCTAGAAGAAATGCTTGCGGTCATTCCCAAGCATAAGGGAACCGAGCACATGCAGGGCGATATCAAACGCCGAATTGCTAAGCTAAAAGAGCAGGAAGAGCAGAGAATTGCCAAAGGCAAGCGGTCTTCTAGCTTGTATAACGTCGAGAAGGAAGGCGGCGGACAGGTAGTCCTGGTTGGTCCCGCAAATTCAGGCAAATCAAAACTACTATCGCGCGTTACGAATGCTCAACCTGAGATTGGCGAGTATCCGTATACAACCCAAAAGCCATTACCAGGCATGATGGAGTATGAGGATATACAATTCCAAATTGTAGATATGCCGCCAATCACAGAAGAATTTACGGAACCTTGGATGGCAGCAATCGCAAGGAACGCTGATGGAATCTTGTTCGTTCTTGATGTGAGCAATGGTTCGGTGCTGGAAGAAATCGAAAGCACTCTTCGCATATTAGAAAAGTTCCGCGTGCGACTTTATGGGTGGGATAGGCCAGTGCCCAAGGACGAGCTGGGCATTGTTGTCCCAAAGAAGACGATTCTCGTGGCAAACAAGATGGATTGCCCAGAAAGCGCCGAAAACTTGGAGGTAATCCGCGAACTTTATGGCGACAGATTTCCTATTATTCCGGTATCTTCCGAGACGGGCCGAGGGCTGGAGGATCTCAAGCAGCAAGTTTTCCGCATGCTTGATGTTGTCCGCATTTACACGAAAATCCCGGGAAAGCCGGCCGATATGGATACCCCATATGTCGTCCCACGCGGCACAACTGTAATCGAGCTAGCTACAATGATCCATAAAGATTTTGCTGAGAAGCTGAGGTATGCTCGAATTTGGGGCGCCTCAAAGTTCGAAGGCCAGATGGTCAGCCGTGATCATGTGCTCGAAGATCGCGACATAATCGAACTCCACGTATAATACCAACTGGAGCTATATGCAAATTGCCTCTTCCCTAGGATTTTACAACCACAGCTTCTTTTTCAGGATCCTTGAAGAAAAGCAAGAATGCCAGTGCACAAGCAACAGTTAGCGCGCAGGGCACTAGGAAGACCTTTGTCCACATGTGCTGGTCGACTGTGGTTGGAAATACCTTGAGAATGTATCCTGTGAACTGCATCCCCAGCCACGTGCCTATTCCAAGAGTTACTAGCGTGAGAAGACTTTGTGCCGATGCTCTGATGTCTTTGGTTGCAACCATGTCCACAAATATCTGGCTTGCGACGAAGAAGAATGCATAGCCAAAGCCGTGAAGAGTGAGGGATGCTATTACGAGCGGCCGCATTACCTCAACTGGACCATAGGGAGCGGCAGAGAAAACTATGTAGCGTAGTGGCCAAGCAATTACACCAAGCGCAAGAGTCTTTCGGACACCCCAAATTCGCAGTGCAACAGGCAGGAGAAATGCCATAGCGATGATTTCAGCAGCCTGAGCTACTGACATAGTGGCCGGTATATCAGAAGTGTCTATTCTGAGCGCTCGGTTAAGGAAGTCCGCGGTCGGCAGATAGTAAAATTGCAGTTCTGTGGTTACTACAAACGCAATCAGCATAAAGACAAGAAAGTTTGTATTTTTCAATAGAACAAATGCTTTTCGGAATGCAAGTGGGTCAGCTGCTTCGTCCTTAGCAGGCGGAGTGTGTGGCAGTGTCAGGCAGAATACACCCATAATAATGCTTGATATGCCTGCGAGCAAAAGGCAGTCTGCCATGCCGGGTGGTGTGCCGATTTTTCGCCAAAAAGTTAGCACCAAGCCTGCCACAATCCAGCCAATAGTTCCCCATACTCTTATCCCACCAAAGGCTTTCTCATCTTTCAGATGATGAAACGCTAGCGAGTTTGTTAGAGCAAGTGTCGGTGCAAAAAGCAGACAATAAAGACCAAACACAAGCATTATGTTTCCAAACCCCTGGGTTTTGGCAGCAATTAGGAGAAAAATCCCACCAGCCAGCTGAGCAAATGCCAAGAACCACTGGGTCGGTACCCATCTATCTGCAACTTGTCCGCCTGTAAATGGGGCCAAGATACACGCCAGTGGTAGTAGCCCAAAAAGTAAGGCGGCCTGTTGCGGAGAAAGCCCCAATCCATTTGGTGGGGCACTTACAAGATAGGGCCAAAGAACAGGAGCCCATGCGCCCCAAATTGCGTATTCTAAGAACATCATTAGACTAAGACGGAAGCGTAAACCAAATCCCATAATATCCTCCAGCAAAGAAACAAATCTAAAATCTCTTTCGATAAAAAAACCCTTCATTCCTTCATTTTGAGCATTGTAATTGACTTAGCTTGAGCATAAAGATTAAGATTGTGAAGGGTGAAACTGGATGAAATCGCATACAGAATACCTTTGGTTTAATACTTCCAAGAGGCGAGAGTACATTAATATAACTGGTGAATGCGCAAGAATCCTAAAAGAAAGCGGCATCAAAGAGGGATTTATGCTTGTTTCGGCTATGCACATTACTGCCGGCGTATGGGTAAATGATAATGAACCAGGTATTCTCCAGGATGCCGATGATATGCTTGAGCGACTTGCGCCGTTCAACCCAAGTTACCGCCATCATCGGACTGGTGAGGATAACGGTGATGCCCACCTGAAGAACTTACTTACCCATCACCAAGTTATAATTCCCGTTACGAACGGTCAGCTTGATTTGGGTCCATGGCAGACAATTTTTTATTGTGAGTTCGATGGACAGCGAAGAAAGAGAGTTGTGGTTAAGGTAATAGGAGAATAGGATTTTGTAAGCTGATTACTAATGTTGGACTGCGTTTGGTATTCAACGGCTATTAGCAATTTTGGGGAGGTTGGCAATGATTTGGCAGGAATACTCACAAAGGTTGAAACATGTCCTTGAGTTAAAGGGCAGCCCTGTAGCAGTTACATATTCGATGGAACCAGCAAAGAACGCCGAGCCTGGGAAACACTCGGCTTGCAAGGCGATTTTGGATGCACGAGACGGCAAAGTTATTAATCTTACAAAGGATAGTTCCTCATGTCCCGGCGGAATTTGGCATCTTGGCCTCGGTCCGCGACCCAGCGGAGATCAGGATAAAGCACTAAAGAAGTTCCTTGTTCACGGCGAGAAACTCTTTTGCTCGATTGCTGTTTTCCAGAGGGTGATGATGTTGGGCACTCCACCGCCAGAAGGTGCAGCGGAGAATGTAATTTTAGCGCCCATGGAGAAGGCAGAGCTAATGCCGGATGTCGTGTTATTCATCGTAAATGCCGAACAGGCATGTAGATTGATACAGCTTGCGGCGTATTGGGATGGCATTAATCCAAAGACTGAGCTCATCGGCTCCGGGTGCCACATGGCAATTGCTTATCCAATAGTCTCTGGCGAGATTAATGTTACATTTCTCGACTGGACAGCTAGAAGGACGCGTCCATATAAGCCTGACGAGCTAATCGTCAGCATCCCATATCACAAGCTGCCAAATATTGTGGAAGCAATTGATAAGTGTACAGCAGGCACGGCGAAGCTTGAGATACCGCCAGAATTTCAAGCGCATGAGGAATAATAATTAAGTTGATGGCTTTGCTTGATTCATCAACTTAGTATCCAAAAGAGCGCTTGCAACTTAATAGACAGCGACCACGTGGATTTTCGCAGGGAGGTTGGCCGCTTTAAGCCTGATTATTCCTTTTTCTGCATCAAAGTTTTCGTAAGGTTTTCCATCTACGGTTACCAAACGAATCTGTTTTTTCGTGGGATGGCGCAGGTGAACCTCAAGCGTATCTGGTGGGTTTCGCTTTGGAGGCTTAATTGTCGCTTCGATAGTATTGGTCATTGAGTTTATCGAGAAGCTCAATGGCCCAAAGTAACTTGGCAAGTTTTTGCAGTTGATTTTCTTGCCATTTTCAAACCAGGCTCTAGGCGCGCCTGGGGCAATCATGAGGGTATTTCCGTCTTCCATTACCAGCATGTGCCTAAGCCATGTGACGAAAGCACTTTCGTCTGGCGATTTGAAAAACGGTCCCGCGCCGCGCCCATAGCTTTCAACAGGGTGCTCGCAAAAGACGCGCACGTCCTGATATAGATTCGCCGCCATGCTGTTGTAGAATGCCCGAATAGCATGCTCGGGCTGCCCTCGTTTAAGATATACAAGTGGATTCGGCAGGAGGTTCGACTGGATGGTAATTCCGCCCTGACTAAACCAGTATTTCTCAAAGTCGTCTATCCGCCGGCCGTAAAGTGGGCTTATAAACACATTGTCCTCTGTGTCTTTTAGTATCCATGTTGCCTCATCGCTCTTTGGCTCGTATATACCACAGTCAATCAGGTGCACGGGGCCGTATAGTGCATCCCTAATCCAACCCCAATCTCTCCCTCTAAGAAGGCAACGGGTGGGTTGGAATGGAACAGATGTGCCATCTCTGAGGCGAACCACCGGAGCGAGTGCCATTGACGTACGCACTGCTTGTCGGACGTCGCTCATGAATGCTCTTGCATCCCTCTCGATTCTTTGCGCCTCAGGATGCTTAATCTCTTTGAGCACTTCCGCTGCCTCAATCATCCCGCGTGCCGCATAAGCATTCACGGCGTACCAATAGTGAAACTCTGGTGGGTCTTCGAGATGGCCAGGCGGAAGTAAACCATATTCCCATACTTTGGTTCCATGTGAGTCTGTGCGCATAGTAGCCTTGCGCTCGCGAGTAATAAAATCGCATGCGGCAATTAGGTTGGGGGCAATCCTTTCAGCCCATTTTCTATCTCGTGTGATTTTGTAGTGTTCGCAGAGCATCCAAAGCACAAAACCGTGGTCGAGGTTATAGTTGAAAGTCTGATAGTCGGTATCCTCGCTCACACGCAAGCCGTGGAGTGCCCCAGCAGGGTTCTTGAAACGCCCGTGGAGGTTGCGCGTGCCCTGAAGTTTGAGAAAAGGCTCAAGATACTTTTCTGCGCGTTTGTAGTATCCTCTGAGGTCTAGCGATCTGACTTGATGCATTGCTTCATTAGCGCAGACACCATACGCATATGTAGCAGCAGGAACCATTGTCAGGTCAGTGAGTGGATCTTTGTCAGCCGTTATTGCAATATGGGTAACCTGGAAGCGAATGAAATCATTAAGGAGAGGCTCGGGAGTTTCAATTTGTGTTCCCGAGTTGATGATAGATTTCCAATAATCAATCGTTTCTCTAAGTTTGTTTGCGTAATCAGGGTTTGCAATCCGCGACCGCCACTCCATGCTTGTGAAAGTGATGAACGGCACGCGAAGTTCGACCTCGTGAGATTGTTTTGGGCCAAGCGCAACTGAATACCGAACTACGCTTGGCAATTCGGCTGTGGATGTTATGTCAAGGTTGCCTTTGCCTTTTGTGTTGAAGAATAAACGTAATCGAGGCAGGTCATATACAATGTCAGGCTTTCCATTGTGAGGTTTAAGGTCAGCTGTTGCCATCACACAACTATCTATTAATTCGAGTCGTTCGGGGTGCTCCATTGCAATCCACAAGAGTGCAGTTGCCGGCTTATCAAGGGTGTTTGTGATTGAAATTTTATTGAACAGAACTGTTGTTTCATCGCCGCGTTGCTTTGTTTCATCCTCCTGTCTGCCTTCCAGCAAAGCAGCAAAGCTTTCTTGTCGGTACGAAATTCCCTCGGTTTCCCATTCCGAGATTAGCACAGGGAGGTAACCATCTAGGACGGACTGTTTGGTGTCGTTCTCTCCTTCGCGCTTTTCCATCGCCCTTCCTGTCATAATACGATATCGAAGCAAATCCTCGCCTTCGGGCCAGAGAAGCGGCTCGCGTTCGGTTGGCTTTGATTTCAGCGCACTCCTGTCTATTAATATGTCGCCGTTGTAGAGAACTGCGATTTCTTGCCTATTACCATCACATCCAAGTGGCACGTACCTTGGCAAAGGAGTCTGAAGTGTTTTCTGAAGTTGTGGGATTTCTCTGCTTGCGCGCTCATAAGATTGTTCAGGTTCATCGGTAACTCGATCGTAGATGCATTTTTCGGTTTGTGGGTGGCTTCTCGACCATTCATCAAAACTTACTCCACTCGAGATGAATACGCCAAAGTCCTTGATAAAAATTGGTTCACAGACAGCTTCCAATGGCAGGAATGAAAAGCTGAAGTGGTCAGTGTGCAAGGTGCAAATTGTTCGGTCGGGCAAGTTGAGTGTTACCTCGGCGGCAAGAACGGACATATCCAATACTTTGCCTTTGATGTTCAGTTTGATTCCTTCCCCTGGTTTGGTATATTGATCGCCGTGCATTCCGTAGCCGTTGTGTACTTCCAGTAGTGCCGATTGCGGTATCCGCTTGTTTGTGCATCCAAATTCAATCTTGATGGGTAACTCAATCCATTTGTAATCGCCTTCAACCCTTATATATAATATTTCAGGCGTTTGTCCTTTGGGGAATAGGAGTCGAACACGGAGAGTTGGTCGGTATGTCACAGGCTCGATGCCGCTCCTGTCAAGCTCTTCGCGATCAAGAGGGAGGACAGAGAATATGGTTTCTCCATTTTCGCAGAAATGGCTTGTTTTTGCGGTAACCCACTGGCCATTGTAAAAATCATCAATCGCATTCCACCCGCTTAAACCGTGCTGAGGCCAACTTCGGTGCCAGTATTGGACTTTAATCAATGATGGGTCCGGTGCTTTGTCGGGATGTAGCCATTTGACGGCGACTTTGCTGAATCGCCTAGGTTCTTCCCACTCAAAGCCAATATGCGGTCCACCTTGTTCGGGTATGTCTTCCGGTCGCCACCATCTTGTGCCGTCGGTGTTTGACTGCGGCTGAAGCACATGGCTTTCGATAGTCTCGGGCATCGTGCCTGTCCAGTAAGCTACCATAGCGAACGGAGCAATGTCTGCAAATTGGCCAGGTTGCGGCAAAATGAACATAAGAGTTTCCCCCTCAATGTTTTCCTTGTAAATTATAAACTCTTTAGCTGGAGAATTGACGGATACCTTTAAAAGTTTTTGCTGCTTAGGCGAGACTATTGGGATTACCAGTTAGCTGGGTAGACGTTCAAATTCGTTAGGCAACCTAGGAGCGTATAGAATCCGCCTTGGAGAATGTCGCCGGCAATCATGCCGAGAAAGAATGGCAGGGCGCGACGATAGAGCCTTAAGCCTCCTGCTCTTATGAGCACAACCTTTGCCAACCATGCAATAAGAAATGGTCCCCAAGTGTAGTTCATTGTCCAAGTATTTGCCATTGCATAGCCGACTGGGTGAAATGGCCACCATACGTATCTGCCTCTGAGAAATGCGAGGATTGCCGTTACCATCATCCCAGCGCCGACACCCTTGAGGCCGGCCCAATCGGTAGGTCTGGGAGTGCGGATGAATTGCGCTAATACTGTGAACGAATTCATGCCAGAGTAGCTTCTCCAATAATTTGTTTTTGCAAGTGCGCCATAGTTCGTCCAAAGCGTCAGTGCAATTATGAAGGAAATCATGACGCCAATGCTGACGGAGATAAGTATAGGTAGGACCAGGCGGCGGAAATCTACCTTTGCAGAGTCTGCCATCTTAAGAGCGTCGAGCTCATGTGGCATGCATGTTCCACGAAAATCTTGGCCAGCAGTTGCGGCACGGACATATGTCAGCGATGTTAGGTCGGCGGTTGTGAAGAAATTCGAGCCGAAAATCGTTTGCATTAGGCGGTAGCCGTCAATATCGGGTCCAACTGGCCAAACGTTACCAGTTTCAGCGCGAATTCGTGTTGCTGCAATTAGATAAATTAACACTAGTGTAATCATCATGAGCGCTATGGGGAGTCTTGCGCCAGCGATAACCGTGAAAGAAACAAGAATTGCAAAGCACACAGCTAGTCCAATAAATGCGAACTGGTGAGCTTTGACATGTGGGTCCCCTGATTCTTTGCCTATGAAGGCTTCTCGGAAGATTTTTGCAAGATGCCGCCTAGCCAGCCATAAAGTCGATGCTGAAATCCCCAGAAACGCCCCTGCACCTTGGAACGATAGATAAGGGAACACGCTTTGCGCGCTGAAGCCCGCGCTTTCTGTCGCGCGTACAGCTGATGCGAAGATAAGCTCAGCCTTGGTTACTAGGAAGAAAAACCAACAACTGAATACGACTTCAGTTGATAAAAGAAAGCCTATGCCTATTGCGAACGGGAAGAAAGTAATCGGTGTAGGTCCCATTGCGTTCCAGGGAGGGTTTGGGAAATAGGTACTCAACTCGGTTGCGCGAACTTGAATCATTGGCATATTTGGTATATTTTCGTGGAGCGTATTTAGAGTACCTAGTAGGAACGTGGCGATTGCGCCACCCCAGAAAAGCTTCTCTTTAAATAATGGCACTCCTTCTCGCGTGAGCTCAATTGGCAAGGTGACTGTCGGGAAGGGGAGCTTCTCATTTTCTATCCATTGTTTGCGTAACAAAATTACTATGCATAAGGTTGCCGAAGCGAATACAAACAGGAAGCCTACCCAAACGCAAATTTGAGTTGCCCATTCGCTCCAAATAAAAGGCGAGTTTCCTTTGTAGAAATGATCAAGTGCTGTCTTATCGGTTTGAGCAAGCCACTTTGGGATATAAGGGTGAAATAGTGCCGCCCATCCGTTTGCTTCGGAGGCAAAGTAGTGAGCAGCAGTGAGCGTCGGTATTAGGAAATGCAGTCCGCCTGAGGAAGAAAGTACTGTTCCGACAGTGGACATAGCATAAATGATAATAAGTTCGCCTTGCTTTAATGCAATTCCAGGAAGAAATTTAGTGAATATTAAGTTTATCGCTACAACTGCCAAGAGTGCGTTGAATGCGCCGAACGGAATGGAAGTATTTGCTAGCGCTGTGTGGCCCCGAAAGCCACCCAGCACCAATTCGGCATAGTGAAGCCAGAGGTTTACCAAAACAGTGACTACAAGACCTATCGTCACTGCCCGAAGGGTTAGTGCTTTTGAAGGAGAGTTCTTTTTCAAGTGTGAAATCCTGCCAGCCAAACGCTACTTTAACTTATATTATTTCACGGAAGAAGTCTGCATCTCGTTTGAGAACCGATTGCCACTCCTCGCGGGGCCAACGGCCAAGCGACTCGTCCTCGAGGCACAAATCGCGTTCATATCCAGCTTCTTTGAGTATGGCAACAACCCGCTTGTGGTCTATGTCACCATCTCGTAGCGGAGAAACGTATTCTCCATACTTGTAACCCATTTCGCGCTCAACCTCGCGAATATCAGGCGGATAATTTATGTTCTTTGCATGTGTATGCTTGCAGTACGGCGCAAAGTGCTCAATAATTTCGTAAACTCGACTAAGAGGGTGCCCTCGCCAGTAGAAATTTCCAGTGTCAATAGTAATCCCAACTCGCGGAGAGCCCACTCGTTCAAGCAGTTGGTCGAGAAACTCTGGCATGTTTCCTTGGTAACCGTGATTTTCTACACCTAGGTCGACTCTTGCGTCAGGTGTGGCGTCAAGTATTCGTTTCATGCAGTCCGCAAAAATTGTAACATTATGTTCAAGTGGTTGGTCTTTTTCGCCATGCATGATAGCATCTATCCTGACTGCTTGAATGCCAAGCATATCAGCAGCTTTCACTGCGTTTATCGTCCACTTGATCTCATTTTCCAAGTCATCGCTGCCAAAATTGTTTGACATAAGGAAAGCAGAAACTCGAACTTTGTTTTCATCAAGATGCTTGCGAAACTCTTCGATTGAGTTGGGCGTGTCGAGTTTGAATCGCTCTTTGCCTGGCGAAGGGCGAATTGCAAAGACTGAATTATCTCTTGCAAACTCAAGCTCGACTGCATCAAAGCCAAGGCCATCAAGGCCTTCTTTCAGCGATGGCCAGGCACAAAGTGCGATATGGTCGCGAACTGATAAATACATGCACTACCTCCAAATTAACGTTCTGCGCAGTCACCCTAAGCTCCACATGGTTTGCCTTCATATTGAGTATATCTGCCGGAGTTTGCAGAGTCAAGGAAAAGCAGACATTAGGGTTTATGGTGTATAGGTTACCGATTGGATGGTTTGCTTCAATCTCCTTAGTTTTTAAAGGCAAAAGCATCAGCGGCGCGTATGCTGTTGACATAGCCAGATTATCCCTGTAAACTCTGAGCACTGCTCTTTGATGGAGGAGAAAAAATGCATTCTAAGTGCAGATTATTATTAATTATGATAGCGGTTTTTCTTACAGCAAGTTGTTTTGCCGCTACTGGCTCAATCCAAAACGTAAAGGATTATGGAGCTGTTGGAGATGGGAAGACTGATGATACTGCCGCCATTAGGAAGG
Source organism: Armatimonadota bacterium (assembly GCA_029907255.1). Classification (NCBI taxonomy): domain Bacteria; kingdom Bacillati; phylum Armatimonadota; species Armatimonadota bacterium. The sequence goes on along the minus strand of JARYMF010000005.1, from coordinate 130,614 downwards.
CTATCAAGGCCGCAGGTCTTGGCGGCACTGTGAGTTTTCCCATGGGCGTCTACAAAATTTCTGGAACGCTAGACCTTGAAGGAGTCCATTTGGTTGGGAACATCTCGGGTGGCTTTCCTTCGGATGCAGATGTTCTTCCGGGAATACTCGTTTCTCATAGCGATGGACCAGCAGTTAGATGTGGTAATTTTTCCAGTGTTCATGGTTTAGCGTTTCGATATGCTGGGGTTGACTTTGAGAAGCCGACCAAATATCCGCCCACAATCCTTCTTGCTGGCAATGGAATATCAATTAGTAATGTAAAAATTTGGGGGGCATATGATGCTATAGCCGCTGATGGCAAAAGTAACATTGGGCGTGTTAATCTTGAAAATATCTTCCTCCCGGAGGTCATTAATACCGGTGTGTATCTCACAAAAGCTTTCGACATTCCCACTATGCGCAATGTCGAAGTTTTTTGCACAAATAAGTATTTTCTAGAGCATGGGGTAGGTTTCAAGCTTGGGCGTTTAGATGAATTTCACGCATCAAATTGCTTTGTAATTGGCGCACATACTGGCTTCCTTTTCGTAGAAGATAAAACCGAAAATGGGGGAAATACTTACGGCGGCTTATTCAACTGCTCAACCGATGCTTGCGTTTTTGGATATGTGGTTGAATCAGGAGCAAGGTTACGGGTAACAAACGGAAGTTATTTGAATCACTTTATAGCTTTTAAGGTCGCAAATCGAAATGCTACACTCATAGTTCACGGTGCAATCATCCAGGCAAATGGCGATCACGCCTTGCAAATCACAAACTGCGGTAACGTAATGTTTAGCGCATGTCGTTTCCAAAAGGCATTTGAGAATCCAAAAGCATATGCTGCTTATGTCATCGGCGGAAAGAACATAATACTTAACGGTTGCACCTTCGATGCATTTGGCCCAGGAGTATATCTCGGCGGAAATGCAGATAAAGTGACAGTGGCAAATTGTATATTCGAAGGCAGCAAATTTGCACAAATAGTGAACAAACTGCCCAAATCAGCAAAATGTGCAATTTCAAACAATCAATGACTTGATGGGGGGATGAACTCAAGAAGAGTCACGGCATTATTTTCAAGTGTGAAGGTGTGCGTAAAGTCGCCGCCTTTGGATATTTTAATTGCTTCTACGCATTCAAGTTCATATCTTTCGCGATTGTGAAAGATATTGCTGTGGTCTTTGTCAACGAGATAACGTTTGCACGTCCCGCCGATTAGTTTTTGGGGGAGTTTAGTAAGATTAAGTTCGATTTCCCTGGGGACTCCATATCTCTCTGCAAAGTTGACGATTAGCACTGTAATCCTGCCAGTCTTTGAGTCTCTAGCGGCGAACCCTGTGATTTCATCATCCGTGCCTAAATATTGTATTTTTTCTGGGGCCATCATATTAAACATTCGGCAGACATTGCCCACTGGTTTAATCTTGTTATCCCGCGTGAACATACCCCAACTTCCCACAAGATTCGCATCCCAGTCCTTAGCTAAGAAGAAACAAGGTTTGTTTACCTTGCCAGGAATCATGGCTCGTAGCATCGATGTTGCGCACCATGCCGCTCCGATTTCGTTGTCATGTGGACGATCGTGCCACCAGGCGTAATTCCATTCAGTAATCATGAATTCTCTTACTTGCTTTTTTACTTTTGGGTAATCTTCCAAGTATCGCCATGTAGTGAGCGCCTCGTCAAGGATGGTAGTCCATGGGTGGAAATACTCATGCCAAGTAATGAAATCGAGCGGTGTGCCTGTTTCTTCGCAGTGTTTCATTAAACCGCGCATGAAATCCTCTCCTCTAACGAAGGCGCTTCCCTTGTCGCTATTCCATGGGCCAGCAGCATTACATGGGCCGCCAACGAGGGCGTTTGGATCGGCGCGCTTTACTCCCCGAGCCGAGGCGTCATAGAGTTTTAGATACGTCTCCAGAAGGTCTTCGCCGGGCAAAGTAGCAATCCATCCGGCGTTGCTTTCATTCCATACTTCCCAGTACTTTACATATGCCTTGCGCTCGACATTGCACCGTCGGACGGCAGCATACACGAGGTCTTCCCATTCCTTCCAGTCTCTAGGACGGCTATGTCGGTCGGGATTGTCGACAATGTCGAATGGCTGGGGCATATATGAAAGGCAGAGAATTGGCTCTGCGCCGATGCTTTTTATGAAATCAACTCGGCGGTCAAAATCCTCCCAATCATAATAGATAGTTCCATCCTCGCGTTTTTTCACTACGTTGGTCAGAACGTTATCCATGCGAAACCACTTTATGCCAATTTCTTTAAACTTGGTTGCTGTCTCAGGTTCATAATCGGGGAGGCCTCCGCCTTGTGAAAGTCCCGCAAATGGCCTGGGGAGCCTGCCAAGTGGTTTTGCTGCATCTACTTTTACCTTAAACGGCTCTGAAACTCGCTCGGCATCTAGGATTACAAAGTCGCATTCGGAAAATTCACCTTCGCCTTCTGAGTCATCCCTTGGTCCCATAAACACCCGAACGGCGACCGGAATCTGTTCGCCGGGCCTTGCGGACTTTGTTAGGAGAATTAAGCCGGGGTGATCATTATCATATCGTGACTGGAGACGCCCATAGACATATATCTCGCCACCATTGCCCGCATTCCACTTGATGCCAATTGGTCGGCGGTTGGTGGCTTTCCCATCAATTGAACCAGGAATTGTGATGTTAGCACGCAGCCAGGCGAATCCTCGGCACTTCCATTTATGCCCGCACGTTACCGATTCCCAGCTGGAATCGTCGAAGTCAGGTTGTCTGGCTTCGGGAATATCTTGGTCTTTGAACTGCCAAAAGATTGCTCGACCAGGGTTGACCCCAGCTAGGCAAATCACTACGAATATTAGGTTGAAAGCCAACGTGAAAATAAGTCTACCAACTACTTTTGTCATTCGAACTTGTTTCTAACAGTTAGACCTTAGCCAGCTGAGAGTGCTGGCGCCGTTTCATATATTGCTTGGCTTGGTGCATGAACGCTTCAATACGCGTTTCGCTTGTGGACTGTTCTACGCCATCATAGACCATATTTAGGAATGGGAATTCGCCTAATTCCTCCCGAACACGTTTGAGCAAAGCGTTTGAAATTGTTCCTGGCATGCATGTGAACGGCATCACGGCTACAATTCCTGAGAGTCCTTTCGTAATAAAGTCAATTGCCTTGCCTACTGTCATAATTGCTTCGCCCTCGAAACTCCGATGGACATAGGGAGAAGCTTTGACTAGTATTTCGTTGCTAGAAGGCTCCTCAAGATTGCGCAGGAACCCACGGAATACATTTGTCAGCTCGTGCTCATCGCGTTTCATAAACCAGTCGGTGATGTTATTCTTTAACCATAATTTATAGTTGCAGTCAAGCCATGCCCTCATGCTCCTACGAACATTGCGATATAAGAACCACTCTAAAATCGGCGCTGCCCATACTTCGCCGCCGAGTGCTTCAATTTTACGGACAATATCTTGGTTACTAAATGCATTGGCGCGAACGTAAAACTCACCAACATAGCCAATGATTGGTTTTTCTATGCTTCGGTCAACTGGGACAGCTTCAAATAGTTTTCGACATTTTTTGAGAGCTTCGACAAGATTGGTTTCGTTTTTCAGCGCTTCATAGACGATTTGCACTGACTTGTTGAATGCTTCGTCAGCGGCGCCTTTTACCGTTTCGTATGGCCTTGTCTCTCGAACACACTTCTCTAGGAGGTCTATCGCGATTATCCCACGCCAGCCAATCTCAAGGAGTTTTCGCCCGACAATTCCAATGTCGTTATAGAAGCTTGCTGCTTGGTTCGGCGCGTAAATAGGCACATCTGGATAGCCGAGCTGGTCGAGCACCATGCGTTGAAGAGCATTATATTGGCCAAATCTGCATGGTCCGCCGGAACCACCCATGAAAAACGCATATTTATTTCTGTCGAAGTCCGGCCTTTTAGTGAACTTTACCATATCGCCGGTGGTAACTATGCATGGGAAGCATTCTTTGCCGGTTGTAAACTGTCGGCCCCACTCGAGGGTTTCTTCGTCTGGTTCAGGAAGAACCTCAGCTTTCATCCCACAAGCTTCAAATGCTGCGGCTAGGGCGTAGGCATGGGCACTCATATTTGGAATAAGTACCGTTCGGTGAGTACCCTTTTCTATATTTACAGGGCGGAATATCCGTTCCCCAATGGCTCGGCCATTTGTATTTTGGATGCTGTCCATGAATGCTTCACAGCGGGTAATCATGCCTGCATCGGCGCTGTGCTCGTCTACCTCAATCACAAGGCAAGGCTTGCGTCCTAGACGCTCGCGGAAGAACTTGTGCACAAACGAATCTGGACCACATCCGAAGTTTGTCAGATAGAGCGGATAAAGCCTTGGGTCATCGGCTATTATCTCGGCTGCCGAGAGTATTTTTTGCCCATAGCGCCAGTACATGTTTTTCCAGTCGTCAGGCAGTCTTACAGAGTCAAGAGGCAGAAAGTCCATCGGTATGCACCGCACGCCAATTTTGTTTAGCTTCTTTGGAATTTCCAAATTTGCTCCAGGATCACATCCGTTATACGCTCGGCTTACGATAACGATTGCTTTTTCGTTTGGTTCAATCTCGGCTAAAACTTCCCGTCCGCGTGCTTCAAGCTTGCGTTGGAAGCGCTCGAGATTTTCCTGGGCGGCAATAACAGCATTGGCTACTTGTCTTCGCGACTTGCCCAATTGCCTCCCCACGTCTTCTAATGCCTTAATTCGATGTCGAGTGGGGAGCTGGAGGTATATTACTGGCTCGAGCGTCTTAACGCCAGCTGCTGTGAAATTTACCGCCGATTTGACTGTATATACAAAGCTTTGTACATACGGGCAAACAAAGCTATCAGTCATTCGTCGGTCGGGCAAAGGCAGATTAATTACGCTAGGCAGGAATATGTAGTCTATCTCTTTATTTAGGAGATTTAATACGTGCCCCAATGCTACTTTCATTGGGAAGCATGTTTCTGCAACGGAGCTTTCGGCTCCATCATGGATTATCTTCTTGGTAGTTGGGTCAGAGATAACAACTTCACAGCCCAATTCTTTGAAGAACGCCTGCCAGAATGGATAAAGCTCGTAGAATAGGAGGCATCGGGGAATGCCAATTCTAGGTGCATCAGCCGTTATTGGTTCCTTTGGCACGTAGGGTTCGAGAAGCATCTCCGTGCGTTCAGCGAAGTGGTCAGGATATTTGCTAACCACTTGTGTCCGCCGGTCAACGTCATATTTTTCACACCGACTGCCGTAGAAAAGCGGCCTCTCACCCTCAACTACGACACGGTTTATTTCACACTGGTTTGCACATTCCTTGCATTCAAAGGAGGTAATTTCATATGACCGTTGGCTGAGGTCAAAGCCTTTAAATTTGCTGCCTTGCCCCTTGTCTTCGTCCATGGCTATACATGCGCAACCGATTGCCCCTGTAACCTCGTGGTGCTTGGGCACGATAATCGGCTGACCGGTTACCATCTCGAAGGCGGCTATGACTCCCTTGTTTGCGGCGACTCCACCCTGGAAGAAAATGCGCTTGCCGATGGGCTTCGTTCCAACTACTCGGTTGAGGTAGTTGCGCACTATTGAGTAGCTTAGCCCGGCTACTAAGTCTTCAGTGCTTGCGCCTGCTTGTTGATTGCGCACGAGCTCGGTTTCCATGAAGACTGTACATCTCTCACCAAGGTTAATTGGTGACTTCGATGACAGGGCAAGATTGCCGAACTCTTCTTTGATGCTTATCCCTAGCTTCTCCGCCTGCTCTTCGAGGAATGACCCTGTGCCTGCTGCACAGACTTTATTCATCTCAAAGTCGACGATTGCACCATTTTGTAAGCTTATATATTTTGAGTCTTGACCGCCAATTTCAAATATAGTGTCTACCTCGGGGTCTATTTCTGCAGCGGCTCTGGCTTGGGCGGTAATTTCATTTTTGACTACGTCAGCACCAATGAAGTCGGCAATTAGGTATCTTCCCGACCCGGTCGTACATGCACCTCTAATCTCGACAAGATCGCCAATTTCCTCACCGATTTCTTTTAGCCCTTGTCTTACCGCCTCGATTGGGCGGCCGGCTGTCATTAAATACCGCTTAGCTAACACGCGTTTGTTGGCATCAAGAACCACTACATTAGTGCTAATCGAGCCAACATCTACGCCTAGATATGCTGGAATTTTTCTTTCGGTTTTTGCAGGAGGCGAAACAGAGTTGTCTGTTGGCAGAATAGATTTTTCTAGTTTTAGTGGCTTATCACGACCGCGCTCCTCAGAGGCTAGGTCGCTGTGCTCCTTTAGTTGCGAAAGCTTCGAGAAATCTGGTTCTGGGCCGCCTTCGTGAATTGCAATTAGCGCAGCGCCAATCGCGCCCGTGCATCCAAATTCCTTGGGGATAATAAGGTCATCGTCGCTCAGATTAAGCACGGTTTTTAATGAGCGAACGATACCTGGGTTTGCTGCTACGCCGCCGTGAAATGCTACGGGAGGTTGTAAATCTTTGGCGGCGCCAACTGTGCTTTTGAAGTTGCGCGCAAGTGCCAAGCATAGTCCGGCAACAATATCTTCAACAGGCGTTGCTTTCTGCTGCAGATGAATCATATCACTTTTGGCGAAGACGCTGCACCTACCGGCAACTCTTGGAGGGTTTTTTGATTTAAGCGCCATTTGTCCGAATTCTTCGATTGTGAGGCCCATTCGGCTTGCTTGTTGGTCGAGGAATGATCCAGTGCCAGCGGCGCAAACTGTGTTCATTTCAAAGTCGGCAATTGCGGCCATGCCGTTTCGTTCCTCAGGTCGCAGGAAGATAAGCTTTGAATCCTCGCCGCCTATCTCAATAATAGTCCGAACCTGAGGATGAAGATGCGTAGCAGCGGCGGCTTGAGCGATGACCTCGTTTACAAACTTTCCTTTGAGGACATCGGCAATTAGCCGTCCGCCTGTGCCAGTGGTCGCAAGTTGAGATATTTTATCGAATCTAGAAACCGTGTCTTCGATTAATTGTGCTGCGACCTGCATGGGCCGGCCCTTATGCCGGACGTATTGCGTTTCAAGGATTTCGCCGTTCCTGTTGAGGACGGCGGTGTCTACGCTCACCGATCCGACATCTATTCCCAAAACTAGGTCTCTATTCGACATCGTTTTCGCGACTTCTCCTTTTAATTCAATTTTAAGCCTTATTATATTTCTACCCGAGAGCCTTGACTCCTCCTGTATGCCGGTTTTCCAGACAACCGTTAAATTCATATTTTGCTTTTAAGCTGTGGGTGGCTTGGCTAAGTCTTGACAAAATCTACTAATTATCAGAAACTTCGTCTTGGTGTAAGTTTTTCCTGCAAAGTCGGTTGGAGAGTTTCTTAAATATAAGTGAAATTCTGCAGGTGCCTTTTTGCCTGCGAGTATCAAGGAGAAACCAAAGTGTCGTACTTTCCAAAGCTTGATCAAGAATACCAGACTTTTAAGGCTTGGCTTGAATTGCGAAAGGAACAGGGTGCAGATGTCTCGGCAATTGAAAAAGAAGCCCGTGGCTTTTTGGCAGACTTATCGCGGATACTCGAAAGGGTTAATCCTCCGTTTACAACCAAATATCACGAGCCGGTAGAGCTAGAACATATAAGGCTTGCTCGACCCAAAGGGCCACGCACGCTGCCGTATAGCCTCACAGACGATAAGCTTTACGACAAAATGCTCGGCGCATTGCTTGGAAGGAGCGCAGGCTGTATTTTAGGCATTCCTGTGGAGGGATGGAGTCGAAAGAAGATAAAGTATTTTGCACTCAAACTTGGACAGCCTTATCCGCTTGCTGAGTATTGGAAGTTTACGCACCGTTCAGGCATCCACTACTCCGAGCCGATGGATAACTTTTTCAGGGACAATATTGATCACGTTGGACCAGACGATGACCTTGCATATACGGTGCTTGGTTTGCTTATTCTAGAGGAAGTTGGGATTGATTTCACGACCGAAGACGTAGGACGATTATGGCTTAAGTACTTGCCGATGGCGTGCACGGCGGAGCATGTGGCACTCGAAAACCTTAAGAAAGGGATTAAACCGCCAAAAACGGCGCTAAAGGGCAATCCATACATGGAGTGGATTGGCGCAGACATACGGTCGGATCCTTGGGGATATGCGGCTCCCGGCTTGCCTGAAATTGCGGCTGAATTTGCATATCGCGATGCCTCAGTGAGCCATGTGATGAATGGGACCTATGGCGAGATGTTTTTCTCGGCTGTGATTGCGGCGGCGTTTGTTATTGATGATCCAATAAAATGCTTGCAAGTTGGGCTTTCTGAGATTCCAGCAAAATGCCGTTTGGCTGAAACTGTAAAGCAAACACTTCGTTGGTGCAAAGCCGATGGCGATTGGGAAACTACCTTGGGCCGCATCGAGGAAAAATACGCTGGCATGAGCAACGCGCACACTCTAAACAATGCTGCTATTACGATTGCAGGCCTTTTCTATGGGGACGGTGACTTTGAAAAGACAATTTCGCATACTGTTATGGGCGGCATAGATACTGACTGCACTGGTGCCACCGCGGGTTCGATTATGGGTGCTATCCTCGGCGCAGGAAAACTCCCCGCAAAGTGGGTATCGCCTTTCAATGACAAGCTTACGACTTATTTGATAGGCCAGGAGGTTCACTCCATCTCCGACCTTGCCCAAAGATTTTGCGTAATAGCTAAGCGGGTCCGTGAAAAATATGCTCAATAGGCTTGCCATTTAGTGGAGAGTATGTTTTTGGGATAGGTAGCATTTAAAGCCTTGTAAATTTTTGAATAAGGCTGGCTTTGGCATGCCTGATGCTTCTAGGGAGGTTTTCTAATCTTAGTGGTTGACTCTCGACTTTTATCTGTGCAGAAGACCTTTTGCCAGATTCTATTGATTATTGCCTCCATTTCTTACGCGGCTGCCGGACAGGTGTTAGACGATATCCTTAATTATGCAATCGTTGACCAGATGTCCGGTGGCAAAGAACTTCGGCTCGAGGTGACCTCTAACTCCCCTATAGGACATAGTTTTACCACAGGCGAGAATGTCCACGAAATATTCCGCATAACCGTATACCTTGATCAATCGCCTGAGCAATGGCAGTCCGGAGAAGCTGTGACGCTAACTTTGTGGGACTCGCAAGCAAAGTCCAGGAAGCTTGCTGAATATACCCTAAGTGATGTAACCGTTAAGAACGTGCTAGGCGAAAATCCTTTCTATGTTCGTTGTCCAGCAGAGCCGAATAAAAGCTACTATTTTGAGCTAACCCATAACGGCAAAGGCGATGGCAGAGCCGGGATATATGCCGATGCGAATGGTAATCTATTTTTTAAAGTGTTAGTCAAGCGCAAGGCTGACCATGAAACCTTGATGCGTGAGCTTTTCTCTGATTTTGACCTTGATGCGCCCGGTATGGAAAAGGTTAAATTAGCCGTCAAGGCGGAGAATTGGGAACAAGCAATCAAAGAGACGGTTGCTCATTTTGATTCTCGATCGCTTTCTCAGTGGCACGACCCCAAGATAATGCCAAAGAAGAATCCGCAGGCAAATTTCACTCCCGCCGAGAAAGCTCTAAAGCATGTGGTCGAGCACCAAGGCTTGGATTTCTATCTTGGTGAGCGCATAAATTGGTGGGCGAATCCTGTTCCTGGCAAAGGAGGTCTTGCCGAGTATCTTTGCAATTGGGGGCTTCCTAGAATCTTGGGCTATGCATATATAAACAGCGGCGATGAAAGGTACGCAAAGAAGGCAAACGAGTTTTATGTTGCTTGGATGCTTGATAATCCACCGCCAACAAAACCAGGAGTTGACTGGAATAATGCTGCTTATTCAGGCCTTCAAATTGCGCGCAAGTTTGGCGGTAATGCTTGGTATTATTATGGGGAGTTGATGAAATCACCGAATCTTGAAACCGACACACGCATGGCTTTTATCCACTTTCAAATTCAATTCGGCAAGCTTCTCTACAGCGGTATTACCAATGGCGGTCAGGGGTGGGGCGGCAATTGGGGATTTCAGGTATACGATGCGCTTCTAAACAATGCGCTAGACAACCCCGAATACAAATACTGGCGCGAATGGGCGGATTTTGCCGTTAAGAAGCTTGTGGAGCTTTCGCATGAATCTTTATGCGCCGATGGCGTACTTAACGAAGCAGCGCCGAACTACCACGGTATTTGTGCTCGCCGCCTAAAGTCGCTTCTCATTCGAGCAAATGAAAAGGGAATCCCCATTCCTTCGGATATGCGGGACATCTTGGGCAAAATGTATACCTTTTTAGGATACTTGACCCAGCCAAACGGAATGACGCCAATGTTCGGAGATTCCGACAGTGAGAACTATGCGGAGGAACTGTCTGAGGTCGCAAAGATTCTAGGCCGCCAAGATCTAGAGTACTTTGCTACTCAAGGAAAGAAGGGGAAGCAGCCGTCGCCCATCTCTAATTGTTTTCCTTGCAGTGGCTATTATTTTATGCGCGGTAATTTTGAAGATTCAACCTATCTTGCCGTCCACAATGGCAATTGGATTGGCACGCATGGGCACTTCGACCTCACCGCTCCCGTAGTTTATGCGTTTGGCAGACCTTTGTTAGTTGATCCTGGCAGGTATAATTACTCAGCTGACCATGACTGGTTTTGGATTGCAAAAGCCCACAATGTTGTCTTGATAGACGGACGGAATTATGAGAATTATGGGCGAACGACAGAGTATTCTCACTGGGCTTCAACGAAGTTTATGGATTATTTCGATGGCCGCAATCGCTTTTATCAGCATACTGTTAGCGACCGTGAAATTATTTTCGTAAAGCCTGACTACTGGCTCGTGAGCGACCAGCTATACTTTGAGGGAAATCACAAGCTGGAACAGTATTGGCACTTCGCCCCCGGCGAGGTAAAGCTAAACTCACGCTTGGTCGCCGAAACTACATACCCCAGTGGCGGCAACATTGCTGTTGTCCCCATACTCCGCGAAGGCCTAACAGCGCGGAAGGAGGACGGCTATGTTGCCTTCAAGGCCGGTGTAAAGGAAAATGCCCCAGTTGTTGTGTACGAAAAGCTTGCAAGTGGCAAAACATCGCTGGCAACTCTTCTCTATCCCTGGAAAGCTGAGGAGGGCTGCAAAAGGGTTGCGGTCAAAAGTCTTATTCCGTTGGACGTTCCTGGCATTTATGCATTTTCGGTTAAAACAGTTTGGGGCAAAGATTACATTGGATTGTGCCGCCCTTTGGAACCGAATATCCGCAAAATATCATCGAGCGAATTTTCTGCAGTTGCTCGGGCATCGCTTATCCGCATCTTAAGAGACGGCAGGGTTAAGGCGTTCTCGTGGGTTGAGGGGTCGGAGATTTGGTTGGGAAACACTCTTCTCGCGAAGTCTGATAGGCAGATTGGCACGTTAGATGTGGAGTACAACAATGGAATACTTCGCGTCTGGTGCCGGGAAGAGGAGCCGTCGCTAAGAATAAATGGCGGAAAATGTTCGTTTGTCTCGATAAACGGCGGTCCACCGCGGAAGTTCTTTGGCGAAGTGTGTTATCCATTTGCCGATAAGCCGAAAGCAGTTGTCGTAGATGACACCGACCTTGGGTTTTCACGCATGGAAAGTCGAGAGTGGGGACCGATGCCGGATGGCGAGCCGATTGGCATTTCATATCTTCAGCATGAGACCGACGTTGGGCGCAATGAATGGGCTGAGTGGAGGGTAATCTTACCTGATACCGGCAAGTATGAAGTACAAGTTCACATTCCACGTTCGCTTCTGCCGCTCAGCCACGAAGTCGAATACATTGTGAATAGCAGGTCTTCGCAGATTATAGACCAGCAAAAGAACGCAGGAAAATGGGCTACTTTAGGTGTGTTCGATTTCAACGCAATTGGTAATACTATTAAGGGCGTTAATCGTTCCAAAGAGGATGGCAGATACTTTGTGGCTGATGCCGTTAGATTTGTAAAGCAACGCTAAAATAAGTTTTTTGTAACAAGAGTGTTCGGGTAGTAATCTTTAAAATCGCATCTGGCATTTCTGAGCCGCACAGCTTGCAAGAGCAAAGAGCTTAGGAAGGATTAAAGAGGATGAAGACAGCCGAATTAGTTCTTCTCGTGGTGCTTATTATTGCGCTTTATGTCGTTTCGAGCAGATGGCGTCCGGATGAGCCTGTATTACTTGGTGCGCGTGTTTCTTTCTGGCTTGGATTGGCAGCCGCCCTATTGGCTATAATACTTATCGCTCTAAGCAAGTCGAGGCAATTTTGAAGAGCACTGCGGTCCGATGCTCATTATCCCCGACGGCAACGGTTGTTGGGGTGTTTGAGTTGGGATTTGCTGGGCATTAAACGCAGATAGCCTCGTGAACACTGGGGGCGAAGGAGTCCCGTACGCCAGCAGTTGACTTCTATTCCAGTCCGTATTTCTCCCGTATGTATTTATCTATGCCTCTCGCTGCAATCTTGCCCGCGCCCATCGCCGAGATGACAGTAGCCTCGCCGGTAACCGCATCGCCACCTGCGAAAACGCCTGGAATTGAGGTCATCCCAGTCTCGGGGTCAATAATTATGCCTCCCCAACTCTCCGTCTTTAGCCCTTCCGTCGTCTGGCGAATCAGTGGGTTGGGATTCTGCCCAAGAGCAACAATCACCATGTCGCATTCAATCTCGAACTCCGACCCTTCGACGGCGATGGGACGGCGTCTGCCTGATTCATCCGGCTCGCCAAGCTCCATGCGGAGGCATTCCATCGCCCTCACGGCGCCGTTATCGTCGCTTATGAAGCGCTTTGGGTTTGTTAAAAGTTGGAAAACAACGCCCTCCTGCTCGGCATTTTCGACCTCCTCCGCACGAGCAGGCATCTCAGTGCGGCTTCTTCGATAGACAATCGTTACTTTCTCGGCGCCAACCCGCAGAGCTGTTCTAGCACAGTCCATTGCCGTGTTCCCAGCGCCCACAACGCAAACCTTCTTCGGTTTCTTAAGTGGAGTGGCGTAGTCATCTCGATGCGCCCTCATTAGATTGATTCTGGTGAGCCATTCATTGCCAGAGTAGATGCCAGAAAGATTCTCCCCGGGTATACCCAAAAGTTTCGGAGCGCCTGCACCTGTCCCGATGAATACTGCATCATAGCCCTGCTCTAATAGATCATTCAGTCGGAACGTGCGGCCAATGATTACATTTGTTAGGAAGGTGACGCCAAGCGATTTAACGTAGTCTATCTCGCGGTCCAACACTGCGCGAGGGAGTCTAAACTCCGGGATGCCGTATCTTAAGACTCCGCCTAGCTTGTGAAGCGCCTCAAATATTGTGACAGAGTAGCCTATCTTTGCAAGGTCGCCCGCAACCGTGAGTCCCGCGGGGCCGCTCCCTATTACAGCAACGTGGTACCTCGATAGTTCGGGGTTCGAGGGCTTTGGAACGTTGAAAGGATTAGCACAAGCCGCTTCATAATCCGCGGCAAATCGTTCCAACCGACCAATTGCGACGGGCTCATATTTCCTAGCAAGCACGCAGACCTTCTCGCATTGTTCCTCCTGTGGGCAAACTCTTCCGCATATCGCGGGAAGGGAGTTCGTCCTTTTTATCTCTCGCGCCGCCCCGATGTAATCTTTGTTCTTGATTAGCTCGATGAACTTCGGGATGTCAATATTCACGGGGCAACCGGCGACGCAAGGTTTCTTCGGGCAATTCAAACATCGAGCGGCTTCCGCCAAAGCCAGCTCCTCAGTGTAACCAAGAGCAACCTCGTCGAAGTTTTTAATCCTAACCGCGGGATCTTGTTGCGGCATTGGGTTTCGGGGTTTTATCTCTGCCATTTACTTCTTAGCTCCATCAACAAGTGCGTTAGCGTTGGCTTTGTTTTCTTCGTCAAAGTAGTATGCTTTTCGCGCCCTGAGTTCATCCCAGTCCACTTGATGGGCATCGAAATCAGGGCCGTCTACACATGTGAACATCGTCTTTCTGCCGACTGTTACCCGACAGCCACCGCACATCCCCGTGCCGTCAATCATAATCGGGTCGAGGCTTACGATTGTCTTAACGCCGTAAGGTTGTGTCGTCATTGCAACAGCTTTCATCATCGGAAGCGGGCCGGCGGCGAATACCATGTCAACTTTCTGAGATTCGAGGAGTTCGCTGAGCGCATCCGTTACTAATCCCTTGCGCCCATATGAGCCGTCGTCAGTGGTGATGATGAGCTCGTCGGCGATTTTTCGCATTTCGTTCTCAAGCAAAACTAGCGATTTCTCGCGTGCGCCAACGACAACGATTAGTTTATTATTCGCCTTCTTTAGTGATTTAGCGATTGGGTACGCAATGGCGGTTCCAACGCCCCCTCCAACAACAACAGCGGTGCCGAAGTTGTCAATCTCCGTCGGCTTTCCAAGTGGTCCAGCAATGCTTGCAATGTCTTCGCCTTCTTCAAGTCGCCCAAGCTCCTTTGTGCTGAAGCCGACCTCTTGGAAGATAATCGTAATTGTGCCTTTATCAACGTCCCAATCGCATATTGTGAGAGGCACGCGCTCGCTCTTTTCGCCAACCCAAACCATAACGAACTGCCCAGCTTTTGCCGCACGTGCGATTAGCGGGGCTCTTATCTCCATGCGGGTTATTGTGGGCGAGAGCTTCTCCTTACGAACAATCGTGTTCCTAAGTTCATCTGGCGTCAAACCAGCAAGCTTGCATGCCCCCGGGTATTCTCTCTCGTTCATGAACTCCTCCTGCGCTGAAAACCGCGTCAGCAGAAAATTCTACAACTCACTTGCATTTTTTGCAATCCCCCCTGCATGGAAAGACGCAAATAGATTTGTTTTGCCATGGAATATTTCGAGGTTGGAGAGACTGGCAAACTATCTGGCGGATTATTGCTCAAAATTCAAGTGCTAGCAAAATTGGGGCAGTTTGCGGCGGCTTTTGTATGGCTTTCGGCGAACTTTGATTAGCCGAAGTTCATACAATTTGGGGCAAAATCTAAGCCTTTAGTATTTGCGAATCCTTATGTGGTGTACTGCTCGGCGGCATTAGGTCGGCTTGCTGTCGCTGTTCAATGCCTAGCTTCTTCAGCCAGTTTATAATCCTTCGCCGATATGCCGTGTTTAGTGCAATTGCGGCAAACCGCAGTTTTAGTGCAGGACCAAGTCTGCGAAGTATGGAGCTGGTAGAATATACTTGGCGGTAGGCATTTCGCAGTCCCTCAAGAAGCGCTTCTGGTTTCAAACGCGCCGGCTTGTATACGACGTGGGCACCATCGTAATGGCTCCAGTTCTTATCTATTATCCTGCCTTCCGATTCAAATTCGTGAAAAATCCGCGTCCCTGGGAATGGAGTCAAAATCGAAAATTGCGCCGCATCAATCTTTGCGCGGTTAACAAATTCAACAGTTCTTTCGAATACACTTTGGTCGTCTTCGTCAAATCCGAAAATGAAGGCGGCAAGAACGGCAATACCCACATCATGAAGCCGAGCAACTACTTCCTTATAGTTTGTCTTTGTGTTGATAGTTTTTCCGATGTTTTTCAAAGTGTCGTCGGAAAGCGTCTCCATCCCAATGAAAAGTCCCTTACACCCACTTTCGGCGGCTAATGTCATTAGCTCCGGGTGCTTAAGTATACTGAGCGAAGCCTGTCCAAACCATTGCTTTTTCAACGGTTTTAGGGCTTCGAACAGTTTCTTTGCATAGGCTGGATGTCCCATTATGTTGTCGTCCACAATTAGAATGAGGTTTCCCGGAAGCGATTGGATTTCTTCCACAACGGCTTGCACAGGTCTCATACGGTATGTGCGGCCAAAGAAAGAGGTTACTGAGCAGAATGAACAATTAAAGGGACATCCGCGAGTAGTTTGCACTGTGTACGCAAAAAGGTAGTCTTTTGCATCAACTAGGTCGCGCCTGGGTGAAGGGATGCATTCAGGGTTTGGACGGTCTTCGCTTGTATAGAATTTGCGTAGTCTGCCTTGGCGAAAGTCTTCGATTACTGCCTCCCATTTTCCCTCTGCTTCACCAACCACTACGGCATCTGCATGATTCGCCGCTTCCTCGGGCAGTGCTGTGGCGTGGACTCCCCCAATGACTACGCACTTTCCGCGTTCTCGAAAGCAGTCGGCTATTTCGTATGCTCTATTTGCCGCCGCTGTTGTGGCTGTGATGCCAACTAAATCGGCGTTTGTATCAAAATCTATGGGCTCTACCGATTCGTCAATGAGTTCGACCTCAACGTCTTCGGGGGTCAGCGATGCCACTGTCATAAGCGATAACGGAGGAAAAAGAGGTTTCGGATCTTCTTCGTAGGATTTCTCTTCCTCCATTCGGGGCGCTATTAATGTTGCTTTCATTTTTGCTCCTCTCCTTTCGCCCAATCATACCCTTGCTCCCAAGGTACAATGGCGATTGCCTGGTATGCCTTCGCGTAGTTATCAAGCTCAGGAGCAAGCGTGGTGAGAAGTGCTTCGCCGCCATCGGTTGCAAACGCGTTGTACTTGCAGACAACTTCTCTCAAGACGTGTGGATTGTCTATTATCATGCAGGGCGTAAGGTGGTTCTCGTTGAAAGGCTGTTTCTTCCGAATTGCACGGAAGAACTCCGAGTCTAGGGCTTCTTTCAAAGACTTACTGCGTATGTTGTCAACCGCAAAGTGCGAGAACACGCAGGGTTCAACGTCGCCCCTATGATTAATGTGGGCGTAAAGCCTGCCACCAGCCATGCAGCCCCTGGTAAGAGGCCCGTCGTTCCAAAAGTCGCCGACGAATATCGGCCGTGTGCGTCTTATCTCCAGCGTGCGAGCGCGAAGGCGGTCGCGTTGCTCCGGCGTCGGCATAAGGTCAAGCGATGGGTTCTTTCCTATGGGAATGTACGTGAAGAACCAGCCGAAGTAAGCCCCCTGTTCGATGTAGTAGTCAATGAATCTTTCGTCGGTCAAGACGTCTACATTGCGGCTGGTCGCTGTTGCAGAGAATCCGTAAATGCATCCATTGGCTTTGAGGGCTTCCATTGCCGCGATTATCTTCTTGTGGGCGCCTTTCCCCCGCCGCTCATCTGTTTCCTGCTCGAATCCTTCGACGCTTATGGCTGGAACGACGTTGCCAAGCTCTCCTAGCAACTTTGCGGTCTCTTCGTCTATTAGTGTGCCATTTGTGTAAATTTGGAACGCAACGTCATTATGCTTTTTGTATATATCTAGGAGGTCTTTGCGGATAAATGGCTCCCCGCCAGATATAGTGATGAAATGGATGCCCATTTCTTTTGCTTCGGTTATTATTCTGTCTACTTCTTCCGTGGTCAGTTCTTCTTTTTGGTCATACGCTCCAGCGTAGCATCCCCAGCATCTAAGATTGCATCTCATCGTTGGACTGATGACAAGAAGGAAGGGCGGATAGTAGCCGTGGAGGGCTTCGAACTGCTTCCGCTTTTCTGCGCCTTCCCACACCCCTCGAACAAAAAGGTTCATTATTACACCCTCGCGCACCTTGGGACTGGTGTCGCGCAAGACCCTGCGGGCAAGTTCAATGGACGGATGACCTTGCTCAAAGAGGTCCCTAATCCATGCAATCTGCTTCTTATGTTCGGGATGCCGCGCAACAATTTCTGCCGCCCGCGTTATCTTGATAATGCTGTCGTCAGAGAACTTGCTCAAAAGTGCGAGCATTTGCCTCAAGGCGAATGAACGACTCTTTGTCGCAAAAGCTGGTCTGTTCATACTTTTTTGCCCCCTTTTGTCCCTTGGTTGTTGGTTAAGCGAGTAATTTCTAGTTCCATGGCTAGCCTAGAATATCCTTTTATAAGCGCTAACTGCCGCGTTCAAAGAGCCTCCTCCCAACATTTGCAGATTTCGGGCTGGGTTCGGCTTTGGTTGTTTGACTGCCGCATGTCTTCTTACTATGTTTGTTATTTACCCCAAACATGCATTCTTTATGAGTAGAAAAACCTAATTCCTATAATTTGTCAAGCACCATTGGTGAAAGCCAGCGGTTGATTCAGCAAAAATAGTCATAAGGAGTATACCCAATAAATCTGTGCTGACAACCATATAGAGCCGCCTAAGTATTTATGGCGACTTTGCTATTTGGCTGTTGCTCCTCGGTGCGCAGAGAGTTGGGATTTGCACGAAGGACTGGACACTGCGCATGTCGAGATATTGGAAAGGTGCCGCCGACTGCCGTTTGGGGCTTGCGGCTTTCACCCATTTTTATTCGCCGTTCGAGCAGTGACGAAAACTGCAAACAAAGCAACTGCAAAAGCGGCTGGCGTATTCAAAAGAGTTCAATAAGCGCTAAACAGCATGCGCCTCGCTTTTGCCTTATTAAAAAGAGTTTGCGATTTTGTTGGATTAGGTACTCTTTTTCTACCCATTTTCTTGCTTTTTTTACTCTTTTCTTCAATGCTTGTTGCCGCTTTTGTGGAAGTTTACCAACCAATTGCAAACTTTGATGTGAGGCGGTTCAATCTCTTTGTACTTTTGTGCAAAACTTTTGCACAGTCGTACAACATTTTTGTACTTCGGTACAACACTTTTGTACTTCGGTACAACATTTTTGTCCCTCGGTCTAACAATGTTGTCCCGCGGTCTAACAATGTTGTACCGCGGTCTAACATTTTTGTACCGCGGTCTAAAAATATTGCACAACGGTACAAAGTTGTTGTTCTAGCGGCAAATCAAGTTAAAAATGCCTTGATTTGAGATAGTGTGCTTTTGGTTTTTGTGCTAGATGCGCCTAATTCATTTGTGCAATCGCCTATTCTTTTTTGCAAAAGGGATGGTTCGGTTTGGTTAATTGATTTGGGTTTGGTTGGGCGGAAGGCATATTTAGGAGAGCACTGCGAAGAATCCCCCCGCTTGGCGGTATTGGTTGGAGAGCCTAGCTTGTTTTTTCCTGCCTTTGAGCGGGGGGATTCGCTTTGGCTTATTTTGGTTGTGAGCGGCTTCAGCTTGGTTGGTTAGTTTACTATGAACCCGCGAAAGTGCTTGCCGGCCGATGTTGGACTCCGCGTTTGCCTTTGGGGATTGCCCTTTTACTTTGATGGCTTTTTCTTCAGCAAATGCTTGTCGAAGAATGCGTCTATCTTTTCGTCAACATCGGGTCGCGAGGGCCACCCGTGTTTTCCACCTTTCACTATGTAGATATGGGATTCGACTCCCGCTTTTCTCAGCACGTCGTGGAGCAATTGGCTTTGGCTGTGCGGAGTTAGTGGGTCGCTGTCGCCGTGAAAGATGTAGAACGGCGGGTCGTCTTTTGATGCGTATGTTGTTGGGCTGGCTTTCCGACAGAGTTCTGGGTTCTCCCAGAAGGGTCCACCGAGGAGCCCCGAGGCTGAATCCTTCCCGTCGTGAATCATAAAGCGCTCGGTCGCTTTGCCTTGCTTCACCAACTCTTCTATCGCTAGGAAGTCCGTCATTCCATAGAAGTCTACCACGGCTTGAACGCGGCTGGAATATTCTTGCCAGCCTCCGTTCCCTTCGAATTCCTCTATTCCGCTGGTTGTACCAAGCATGGACACGAGGTAACCGCCTGCGGATGCGCCCCAAACGCCTATCCTTTCGGGGTCTAGGTTGTACTTCTTTGAGTGTGCGCGGAGGAACCGAATTGCACACTTGCAGTCGTGGATTTGCGCTGGGAATATTTTTTCGGTACTGAATCTGTAGTCAATTGTAACGCCCAAGTATCCGCGTCTAACGAAGCGGATGAGGCGCGGATATCCGGATGTCTTGCTTCCACCGCGGAACCCTCCGCCGTGTATCCAGACTATTACGGGCATAGGGTCTTTTGGCGGTTTCTTTAGGCGGAGAATGTCCAATCTATGCTTTTCGTTTCCGTCGGGGCTGTAGGGGATGTCTTTTATTAGCTCGATGTCATCGGGTATTTGGAACTCGGACTTTGTTGGCGCGGTTTGCTTTTCGGTTGCGGGAACGACCGCGGCAATTGCTAGCGGGATTAAAGCGAAGATTAGGGCGAACGAGGCCGTTGTGTACATTTTACTTCTTCCTTTCCTTTAGGTGTTTGTCGAAGAAATCCATAACCAATTTATCGGTTTCGGGGGTTTTGAAGCCGTGCCCCTCACCTTTCACGATGTGGAGCATGCATTCAATTCCATTTTTCTTCAGAGCTTCGTATAATACCTTGCTTTGGCTGAGGGGGACGAGGTTATCGTTTTCGCCATGCGCGATGAAAAACGGCGGATCTTTTTTATCAACGTAGGTAGTGGGGCTGGCTTTCTTCGCAACGTCAATTTTCTGAGAGAAAGGTCCCCCAAGGAGTTTGGAGATTGCTCCATTTGCGCGCTTTCGCTCTAGCTCTTCGATGTTAAATCCTTTTTTCTTCGCCTCTTCTGCCCAATATAGAAAGTCAGTGGGACCGAAGTAATCGGCGACGGCTTGGACTTTGCTAGAAAACTTTTCCCATCCGCCGTTCCCTTCAAGTTCTTTCACGCCGCCTGATGTACCTAGGAGGGCGACGAGGTGGCCGCCGGCGGAGGAGCCCCAAGCGCCGATGTGATTGGAATCAACGTTGTAATCTTTGGCGTGGGCGCGGAGCCACCGAACAGCACATTTGCAGTCCTCGATTTGAGCGGGGAAAGGGGCTTTATCAGTGAGGCGGTAATTAATTGTAACGCAGAAATACCCGTTTTGGGCGAGTGGGATGATTTTTCGAATACCTGCCTCCTTGCTTCCACTTTGCCATCCCCCGCCGTGAACAAAGATAACGGCTGGCATTGGTTTGATGGACGGGCGTTTTGGGCGGACGATATCGAGTGTGAGAGGTTCGTCCCCGCCTTTACCGTATTCCACGTTGCGTATGATTTCGATATCGGCTGGGATGGCTTGTTTTAGTGCGAACCCCTGCAGGCACAAAGCTGGGTTGTTGGAGTTCAGGCAAGCGGCACAGGCGAGCAAGAAAACGATAATGGCGAGCGTCCACCTTACATATGGGCTGTGGCTTGTTTTATGGGTCATTTTGGCATCGCGCTCCTTTGTCGGTGCTGTTTGCTTTTAATGTACTTTGAGCCGATGGAATGTCAATTTGGGCTGAACAGGTTGGCTGTGGTTGCTTATGTATAACGTATGATAACCCCAAGAGTAGGGAATTGTCTAGTCATTTGTCATCCTGCGTTTCAATTCGTTGATGCTTTCTTCGAATCCGAGTAGCGGGGTGTGGAGCTTTTGGATAGTATTAGAAACGTCGAGCACAAGTATTTTGGAGCGGTTGGCGATTCCTGGAGAAGAGTCCATATACATTGGTTCGATTAGCGATTTAGGGAGATTGAAGACCTCGGCGATTTTCAGTGCCCACTCCAGGCGTGAGACGACGTCGGGGCACTCGACATGGAAGATGCCGGTGAGTCGGCGTTCGACAATCTCGAGGCAAGCGTCGGCAAGATTCCATGCAGGGATTGGGCACCGATATTGGTCTGCGTAGGCTTTGATTCTGTTGCCAGCCTTAAGGGCGTCAATTATTTTGTCGGAGAAGGATTCTTGGAAGGGGAACTTACGCGGGCCAAAGATAATTGATGTGCGGACGATAGCCCAGCCGCCGTTTGAAGTTGCAACGGCCGCCTCCGCCGCGGCTTTGGTTAGACCGTAGTAGTTGGGTGGGGAAAGCGTGTCGTTTTCCTTATAAGGGTTTTTCTCGCCGTTGAAGACGGTGTCGGTGGATATGTGAACGAGGTGCGCGCCAATTTTCTCCGCGGCGCGGACAATATTAAAAGTTCCGATGACGTTGGCTTCGAAAGCCGCGAGTTTATTTTGCTCGCAGAAATCGGGTTTTGCTTGTGCGGCGGTGTGGATAATTGCGTTGGGCGAGGCGCTGGCGATTACCTCTAGCACTTGTTCGGCGTTCGAGAGCTCTAGTTGAACGGTTCGACAGCCTGGCAGTTCGATGGCGTTGTGTCTATACGAGGCAGTGACGTCCCAACCTTTTTCCGCCGCTTGAACGGCGGCATAGCTCCCGAGCATGCCGCTTCCGCCTGTGATGAAAAGCTTTTTCATAGGCTGTCAAAAAGGGCCTCGGCGTCCCACCAAGGCCCTGTTTAATCCTCTAATCTTTTTGCAAAGGTTTTAATAAATTGCCGCCTCGGTTTCGGGATCGAAGAGGTGGCTTTTTTCCATGTCAAAGACGATTTCCATTTCGGTTGCTTCTTTTGCCTTTGTGTCGGCGTCAATTGTCGCGACTAGGTTGTGGTTTCCGGTCGTGAGGTACATTGTGCAAACGGGTCCCATGGGCTCGATAACATCTACCAGGGCTTTGATAGTATTTTCCTCGGTGGGTTTCACTAGGGGGCTGAGGGCTTTATCGAAGATGTCTTCTGGGCGAATGCCGAAGATAACCTTCCTACCGACGTATGATTCGAATTTACCATTTTTCGATTCGGGAATTACCACTTTGAAGCTTCCGGCATCAACGACGTATCTGTCGCTAGCTTTCAGGAGTGTTGCTTCGATGAAGTTCATAGCCGGCGTACCGATAAAGCCAGCGACGAACATGTTTGCGGGATTGTTGTATAAGCCGAGAGGAGTGTCTACTTGCTGAACAACCCCGTCGCGCATAACGGCAATTCGGTCCCCCATTGTCATCGCTTCGACTTGATCGTGGGTTACATAAATAGTAGTTATTCCGAGCCGTCGGTGCAGTTTGATGAGCTCGGCGCGGGTTTGGACGCGGAGCTTTGCATCAAGGTTGGATAGGGGTTCGTCCATGAGGAAGACTTTTGGTTCGCGGACAATAGCACGGCCAAGAGCCACTCTCTGCCTTTGACCGCCGGAAAGCTGTTTTGGCTTGCGGTCGAGCAGGTCGGTAAGGCCGAGCATTTGTGCAACTTCGGTGACGCGCCTCTTGATTTCTTGCTTGGGGACTTTGCGGAGTTTCAGCCCAAATGCCATATTGTCGTAGACGCTCATATGGGGATAGAGCGCATAGTTTTGGAAAACCATGGCAATATCTCGGTCTTTGGGCGAAACGTCGTTTACGAGGCGGTCCCCGATGTAAATCTCGCCCTCGGTGACTTCTTCGAGTCCCGCAATCATTCTAAGCGCTGTCGTCTTTCCACAGCCTGAAGGGCCAACGAGGACCAAGAATTCCTTGTCCTTTATTTCAAGATTCATATTTTTGACTGCGACGACAGTCTTAAAAGTCTTAGTTAGGTTCTTCAGTATGACGCCGGCCATATTATGGCGTACCTCCTCATGCTGTTTCAGGAAAATTTCCGATAATCAATTATAGTTAAGGCCCTCACTTCTTGTCAACGGATGCAGGTTAATAAGGGAATTGGAAATTGGGATAGCGGAAACCGTGACTGTGAGTTAAATGTGCGGCTGTATTTTTTCAACAATCTGATTTTTTGGCACTGCACCCACAATCGTTTCAATGACGTTCCCATTTTTAAATAGCATTAAGGTAGGGATGCTCATTATTCTGAATCGCGCGACGACCAATGGGGACTGGTCTACATTAACCTTGGCGACCTTGAGCTTTTCCTCGTAATTTTGGGCTACTTCTTCTACGATGGGTGCAATCATTCGGCAAGGTCCACACCATGGTGCCCAAAAGTCAACAAGGACTGGGGTGGTGGATTGCAGAACTTCCTGCTCGAAATCTTCATCGGTAACCTCTTTTACGTTGCTCATTTTCTTTGTTATTTCTCCTTGCAGAATTGGTTAATGGAGGGGTGGCTAGGCTCACAGCTTGCGCTATTCTATTGCAACAACGGAAGGTTGTCAAGAAATTAGATAGGTTTGTTTGCGGAAAAATTTTGTCTTGGGTCAAAAAGTAAGAAAAAGCACGTGCATCTTTTTGGTTTGGGGTAGAAGCTTTTCAGACTGGAAGAGTGGCGAGTATACTTTTGGTAGAAACATTTGCGGTTATTTTGGCATTGTTTTGGATAGCGGCAGAGGCGGCAAAGGGCTGCTTACCATCGGTACTGGCGCTGGTTGTATTCTTGTCGCATTTTTACTTGAAAGCTAAGGGAAGAATCTATGGCTTTAGTGTTGCTCTTATTTGAACTTTGATTATAACCAAAGCAGGACCGGTAATTGACAGTCCGGAATCTGTTGCATAATCAAGCAGTTTGGCTTCTATCTCCATTCCAGTGATGGATTTCCTCCAGGTTTGTCCCTTCTTTGCATTTTTTGCGGTGATGCGGAAAATTGGCTCGATAGGTTTTGCTCTGTCTCGAACCACAAGATGTATTTCGGTGTCCGACCCTGCTTCGCCTGAGATGGTCATCGTCATAAAACTAATGCCCTGCGTTCCTTCATTGGTTTCACGCCCTTTGAAATTGAGGCTGAACATTCGCGGAATGCGATAGGTTATGACAACTGGTGAGCCGTCAGTTGGCAAATCGGGCCTGGGCCCTTCGACAAATCTGGGGTCTTCACTGTCAATATAGAGCGCCCCAGGTGCTGGCTTTGGTGTGGGTTCTTGATGTGTCTTGGTTGGCTTTGGTTGAGGCTTTTCCTGAGATTTGGCTTTCGACGGCACACTTGGTTTCTCTTGGGACTTTGCTTGAGGCTTTTGTTTTGGATTGGCATCGGCTTTAGCCTGCTTGGATTTGGGAGAGGCGGAAGCCTTGGGTGTTTCCTTTTGTGTTGATGAGGCGGGCTTTGCAGCCTCTTTGGGCTGTTCTTTGGCTTGAGCAATACCGATGTTTTGCGGAGTTGTTTCTGTTGATTCTTGGCGGCCGCAGCCCGATGCGAATAATGTCAGAATCGAAAAAAGAGCTATTATGGACAAAATTGCAGCAATTCTTACCGAACGCACTATAGGTACCTCCTTACCATAGGCGAGAGCCTGACTTTGGTATAGCACTTGGGAGGAGGTTTTGTCAAGGTATTCCTTTTAAGAACCATCCAGTGTTTGCCTATTTCCTACATTGGTGATATGGTTCTCAGTCTTTTAACAATATCGGGCAGAGCATTGATAACTGTATCCACGTCCTCTTCTGTATTCTCGCGGCCAAGGCTAAGCCTTAGGGAGGCATGAGCGAGCTCATGGGGCAAGCCGAGGGCGAGAAGTACATGCGAGGCTTCAAGCGTTCCGGAGGTGCAAGCGGAACCGCTTGACGAACAGATGCCCATCATATCGAGAGAGATAATCATAGATTCGCCTTCGACTCCCTTGATGCTGACGTTTACAATATTGGGGAGGCGTTTGGTAGGATGCCCGTTCAGTCGACTGTCGGGGATTCTTGTGAGAATTCCCTGGATGAGTTTATCTCTTAGGCGAGTTAGGTATTCTGCTTCCTCCGCCATGGTTTCCTTTGCAAGCTCTGCGGCTTTCCCAAGGCCAACGATGCCAGGCACATTGTGGGTGCCTGCGCGCTTGCCGTTTTCTTGGCCGCCGCCGTGCATAAAGTTTTCAATCCTAACGCCTTTTCGGATATAGAGCGCTCCCACTCCTTTAGGCCCATAAAACTTATGTGCCGATAGCGAAAGCATGTCTACTTTCAATTCGTTAACATTGATTGGGACCTTGCCAACAGACTGAGTGGCGTCTGTGTGGAAAAGAATACCCTTCTCGCGAGCAATTTCTCCAATTTCGGCTATTGGCTCGATTACGCCAATTTCATTATTTGAGTGCATTATTGAAATTAAAATTGTTTGATCTGTAATTGCGTTTCTTACATCTTCGGGGTCTACTAAGCCATCCGAATCTACCGGCAGGAAAGTTATATTAAAACCCTGCTTTTTGAGGAATTCGCAGGGTTCAATGACGGCATGATGTTCAATTGCACTGGTAATAATGTGGTTTCCTTTAGATTTAAGCGCAAAAGCAGTGCCTTTGATTGCCCAGTTATCCGACTCAGTTGCGCCGCTGGTGAAGTATATCTCCTTTGTGTTTGCGCCAATTAATGAAGCGACTTGCGCGCGAGCATCTTCGACTGCTTGCCTTGGTTTCCCTGCAAATGAATAAAGTGTCGAAGGATTTGCATATTCCTCGGTTAAGAAGGGCATCATCGCATTAAGTACTTCTGGATGCATCGGAGTTGTTGCAGCATTGTCCATATATATAAGTTTTTTCATGGAATCCTCCTTGGGCGAAGGGAAAAATTAGGGATGATTTCCACCAACTGTCCCCACATTGAAACTATATTCCCTAATTCGCCAGTTCTTCCTTTCATTTGCATTGACTATACTTTTTTCAAAGGGTACAATTGCAATGCTATGATACTAGACGATTTGCCACGAATCAAGCTTGCACATCTTCCGACGGCGCTTGAAGATGCGCCTCGTTTGGCAGCGGAAATTGGCGTTAGCCGGCTACTTGTCAAGCGTGATGATGCCACAGGGCTTGCGCTTGGAGGAAATAAAGCTCGGAAGCTGGAGTACTTAATGGCTGAAGCAAAAAAGCTTGGCGCTGATGTTGTCCTCACATGTGGGGGACGGCAATCGAACCACGCTCGAATGACTGCGGCAGCTGCTCGAAAACTTGGAATGGATGCAATTCTTTTTCTGAACGACCCAAAGCCTGACGAATTTCAGGGCAACCTTCTTCTTGATACCATCTTCGGTGCCGAAATTCGTTTCCTTCCAGGCGTAGGCGGTGTTCAACTTGAAGACGTTATGGCTGCAGAGGCGGAACGATTGAAATCTCAGGGAAGGAAGCCATACGTAATCCCTGTTGGTGGGTCCACTCCTCTTGGGGCGTTGGGTTATGTGAAAGCCATTCAGGAACTTGCGCATCAGTTGGATGATTTGGGTATTGTGAACCCCGACATAGTTTTAGCAGTTGGGTCGTGCGGAACAATTTCAGGGGTTGTTGTCGGATGCCACCTTTTCCTGCCCGAAGCTCGCGTAATAGGAATTTCGGTAAGTCGTTCAGCCGCTCATATCCGAGAACAAATGAGGAAAATTACGGTTGGTGTTTGGGATCTTCTGAGGGCAGATGGTGAGCTAACATTTGATGCATTTGAGATATACGATGGGTATATTGGGGAAGCATATGGCATTCCAACAGAAAGTGGCAAGCATGCGATACTGTTGGCTGCGAGGACGGAGGGTTTGATACTCGACCCTGTTTACACGGGGAAGGCGATGGCTGGTTTGATTGATCTTGCGAGAGAAGGCAAGATTGGTAGCGAACGCCCAGTTCTCTTTTGGCATACTGGCGGCGCGGGAGGCCTTTTTGCGTATAAAGATATATTCTACGATGAGGCAGTTGCCCTTAGTCAGTGAGTTAGTAGGTTTTCGCTTGGCGGTAGGAGTTCCCTGCGGAGGCTGAATATGCTATTGCGCGATATTATACCAATACTTGAAGATATTGCCCCACCCGAGCGGATGTTGCCAGATGACCGAATTGGATTAATGATTGGAGACCCAGGCCAGGATGTTCGCTCGATAGTTGTGACAGTTGATGTTACCCTTCCGTTATTAAAATCTAGGTCAGCCGATTTAATTATCGCGCACCACCCGCTAATATACAACCCGTTACGTTCAATTCGGCTAGACCAATACCCCCAGAAAATAGTCTATGCGCTAGTGAATGCAGGCGTGAGTCTCTACGTTATGCATACAAACTACGATTGTGCGGATGGTGGCATCAATGATGTTCTGGCAGACCGGCTGGGAATTGCAGATCCCCAGATTCTCAAGGTTACTGGCGGCGAGAAGCTTTTCAAGCTTGCGGTATTTGTGCCAAATGAAGCTGTGGATGACGTTCTTAATGCTGTATGCGAAGCCGGTGCAGGATGGATTGGCAATTATTCTCACTGCACTTTTCGCTCTCCGGGAACTGGGACTTTCAAACCGTTGGAGGGTGCAACACCATATATTGGCCATGTAGGTGAATTGGAGCAGACAGCGGAGTTTAAGCTTGAAACAATCGTTCCTGAGAAGCGCTTGCATGATGTCTTGCGTGCTATGTTGGCGGTTCATCCTTACGAAGAAGTTGCGTATGATGTTTATCCCCTTTGGAACAAAGGCAAGGAGTGGGGGTTGGGTAGGTATGGAAAATTGCGGGAACCAACCACCTTTGGCGAATTTTGCTGTTTAGTTCGAGATGTGCTTAATAACGAGGTACTTCGCGTGTCCGGTGATTCGGGTGCGCCGGTCGAGACAGTGGCGGTCGTTGGAGGAGGTGGCAGCGGAGAGGTCGAGGCGGCGTATTCAAAAGGGGTGGATGTATTTGTAACTGGCGATTTGAGGCATGATCGGTTTGTGGAGGCCCGAACGCTTGGGTTGATGGTTATTGATGCTGGGCATTTTGAAACTGAACGGCCAGGAATGATTGCCCTTGCTCCTAGGCTCCATGATATACTTTCGCCACATGGGGTGACTGTAGAATATGTGGACGAATTAATACTTGGTGCTGATTAAAACTTTAGTAGAAGGTTATCGTGCCTGATTCGGGCACGCGAATTACCCGAATAATCTGCGACCCTGAAATTTCCGCACCGCTAATACCAACTACAATTGCAAACTTTCCAATTTCTAGCCCAGCAGGAGGCGGCGCAAGTACCTTCACGCCGATGTTGCCATATTGGTCGGTGAGGTGTGCTCCGTCGTCGATATAAAAATGGCTGTTAGGAACTACCGCTGTTACTTCACCCCAGACTCTAACCTTGAGTCCAATGTTATAAGGGCCATTTGCTTCAAACACACTCGGTGTCGGCGGACCTGGGCTTATTCCTCCAAGGTTGCGGTTGCAAATTCCCAGAGGGCTTGGTGTCTGTCCTAAGCTGCCTGATTTGTGTACTTTAACTGCTTCAATTTGCCGCTCAGCGTTTGATGTAGAAAGCATGCCGAAGACAGTGACGACATCTCCTTCGGCAGGCATTGGGCCATTCCAATGTACTCTGATGCCTGAGCAACGGCTGGGCTCTTGGATGTAAAAATGATCGCTAAACTTGGCAGAGACGATTTTATTTGAGAGGCTTACCCACGAATTGTCTAGCTTGGTAAACAGGTCGCTAATATTGTTTACTTCTTCTATCGTCTCTCCACCGGTCATTGTCTTCAAGATGGTCCCCATTGCTCCCACTGCCCAGCCTATACGGGAATTTACAAAACAAACCGAATTAAGCGGGTTACTTGTTGGAGAGGTAAGTTTCAGCCAGCTGTCGCCTCCGTTTTGCGTTCGGGTAATCGCTCCCAAATCACCAACACCCCAGCCATAATTGTTGTCAATAAAGTCAAGCGCGTAAAGGGTGTTTGTTCCTACACCTGCGGGTACAGAAGACCAACTTGCTCCACCATTGGTGGTCCTTAGTATCTGTGTTATTAGATTATCATCGAACAGGTTGCCAGCAATCCAAGCATGCGTTGAGCTCCAGCAGTCAACGGAGGTCAACATCGAAGTTTTACCGGTTGGCAACCTAGTCCAGCTTTCACCACCATCAACTGTTTTAAGTACAACGCCACTATTTCCAACAATCCAGCCATTTAGCGCATCTGCGAATCTGATGGAATTAAGGGTAGAAGTGGTTCCTGATGTTACGGATTGCCAGGTGTTGCCACCGTTTGTTGTTTTTAATATTGTGCCGCTCTGTCCCAACACAAATCCCTTGTTTTCATCTAGGAAATAAACACCTTTGAGCGTTAATGTTTTCCCTGATGATTGGGGAAACCAGGTTTCACCGCCATCTGTAGTGGCAAGTATGGTGCCACCTCCCCCTACTGCCCAGCATTTCAACCTGCTAATGGCATGAACACCAAATAAGATTTGCCCAGTGTTTGAATTCTGCATCGACCAAGTGGTTCCACCGGTAGTTGTGTGAAGTATGACTCCAGCATCTCCTACCGCCCAACCATTTTCCGTGTCAACAAACCATACCGCATTCAACTTACCTATACTCGAACCGGCTTGTAAGTTCCATGTTAGTCCCGAGTTTGTCGTTAAGAGAATTTTGCCTCCTGCGCCTACTACCCAACCGGTACTGGAGTTTATGAAGAATACTCCGTTCAGTGAACTGTTAACGCCTGGCATATTTCGCTTCTGCCAGTTGGTGCCACCATCGTTGGTATATAATATTTCGCCGCTTTGTCCAACTGCATAGCCTATGCTGTCGGATAAAAATTGCACAGAATTTAACATATTTGTGGTGCCAGATGTTTGGGGTACCCAAGTAGCTCCACCATTTGATGTAGTTATAATTGTTCCATTGGCGCCAACAGCCCAGCCATGCGTTGGGCTTACGAAGTATACAGAGATAAGCTCATAGTCTACGTTAGACGTCTGCTTTTCCCAATTCTGACCACCATTGGTAGTGTGGCGAATTGTTCCTTGTCCAGTTTCAGGGTCTATTGCCCCTACCGCCCATCCTTCCTGAGAGTTTATGAAAAAGATGGAATTTAGGAACGGAGTGTTTGTGCCTGATAGCTGAACAGACCATGTTGCCCCAGAGTTGGTGGTCTTGAGTATTCCGTCTCCCGCAACCCATCCAGTGTTTTTATCTATGAAGTATATAGAGCTTGCTGCAATTGGGGACGACGGACTTGAATTGTTCCAGCTAGAACCCCCATTTGTTGTTTTGAAAATCAAGCCTTCTTGAGAGCAAATCCAGCCGTTGACATTGTCAACAAAATGCACGCTTGTCAGATTGTTAAGGGTTGGTGAGGACGCAACATTCCATGTAACGCCTCCATCAGTTGTTTTTAAGATTGTGCCGACATCGCCAACAGCCCAGCCGACGGAAGCGCTTACGAAGTGTACGTCTGCTAAGTTGTTCCCCTGTGGCAGTGGGTTTTGCCAAAACCATCCGGATAATGCCGCGAATGCTGGCAAGGGGAAAACTGTTCCGATGACCCAAACTAATATGCACAGGATTGTTCTGATATTTGTCATTTTTTAATCACTTTAACGACGGATTTGCAACAAGTAATGAGATTAAGATCTTGGAGTAAAGCGGCATTATGCACATCAAAGAAGTATGCGATAGGATAATTCGGCTGGCGAAAACCATCCGTGGCGGTAATTTTGAATCAAGCGGAAAAATCACAAGGAATTTTATTACCCATCTATACGAGAAGCACCAGCTTGTTTATTATAACTTGTTATGGCTACCTAGTCAACTACTACTGCAAAAAACTGGTATTTCTACGGGGTTATTTGTTCTTGCTGATTGTTCAATCGCTTGAATAATTTGAGTTACTATGAGGCCATCTTCGCCTGTTACCCTCGGTTCGCGGTCATGTAGAACGCAATCGATGAAGTGGCGAATGCTTTCCGCAGCAAAACCCATCTGCGCGCCGTAAATTTGAGGCATAACTAGAACATCGGGGTAGGAGGCCTCGGTTTCTGTATACTTTTCCAAAATTCGTGCATGACTTGTATCAAGGTACAGTGCACCTTTATCGCCAATAATTTCGCATTTGAGGTCAATTATATTCGGTGTTGTCTTTGGAAGAATCCAGGAGTTTTCAACATGCGCTGTTGCGCCTGAGTTGAATTCCAGAGTAACCTGATAAAAGTCTGGGGTATTAATGCCCATTTTTTTAAGAACACGCGATCGTGAAACAGCGTATACTCGTCGAACTTCGTCTTGGAGTAACCAGCGGATGGTGTCTATTGAGTGGGTACCTATGAACCATTCCACCGTAGACTTTTCTGCCCAGGTAAGCATCGTTGTTGGCACGTAGATTGTGTCGTTAAGGCGGTAGTAAACATGCTGCGGCTCACCGATATCACCTCGGCGGATTGCTTCCCATGCTTTGTAGAATGGCGGGCTCCAGCGGTTGTGAAAATCAACCATTAATTTTACGTTTGAACGTTTGGCGGCATCAATGATTGCTTGACATTCTTCGACCGTCATAGCGAGGGGTTTTTCGACAAGAATATGTTTGCCTGCTTCTGCTGCCGCTAGAGCGATTTCCGCGTGTGCGAAGTCAGGCGTGACGATGGAGACTGCACTGATAGCTTCATCTGCAAGAAGCTCAGCGTAATCTTTGTAGTGAACAGCACCATACGCTTGCGCAATTGACTCGGCACGATGCTCAATTAAGTCGCACACGCCGGCAAGAATTACGTGTGGTGACGAGGCATACACCCTCGCGTGTAGCTCTCCCCATTGTCCCGCACCAATGATTCCGAAACCGACTTTTTCCATTTCTTGTTCCTCCAAGGGATATCAGGAAGCGAGTAATTGAGTTGCTTAATTCTAAACTTCTACCTTTTCAAGCGGCGCAAATGAAAGCATTAGCCTTTTTACGCCAATTTCTTCGAAAGCAACCGTGATTTGTACGTCTTTGTCATCTGATTTAATATCAATCACTATTCCCAAGCCAAAAACGCTGTGTCTTACATAGTCTCCAATCTTGAAGGCTATTGTCGGTCCTCTTTGTTTTTCAGTGCCCACCCAAAGCTGTGAAGTTGGCATATCAGCTTGTGTTGTCGGCCTATGGGTAACGAACATTTCAGGCGGAATTTCCCTAATAAACCGAGACGGAACCATGCGCCTGTGCTCGCCAAACAGAGTCCGAGTATGTGCATAACTTAAGCAAAGTTCATCTTTAGCTCGCGTCATTCCAACATAACACAGCCTGCGTTCCTCCTCAAGCTCTTCTCTGCTTTGCATAGAGCGGCTGTGAGGGAATATACCTTCTTCCATGCCAACCATGAAAACTACAGGAAACTCTAGTCCCTTTGCTGAGTGAAGGGTCATAAGCACAACTGCATTTTCATTTTCTTCATAGCTGTCAATATCCGACATTAGTGCCATTTCTTCGAGGAACTTGGCTAGCGTTGGATTCTCGCTTATTTCCTCGAATTCTTTTATTACTGAGAAAAGCTCTTTAACGTTTTCTACCCTTGCTTCTGCTTCGTGAGTCCCTTGTTTTTGAAGCTCTGTTATGTAATTGGTGTTCTCCACAATCTCGATTAGTAGTTTACCCACAGAGTATTCCTCTTGTTTAGAATGGAGAAACTCGATTAGCTTGGCAAGTGCATTCAACTCACGTCGTGCACGAGGTACTTCTATTTCTTCTAGCCGGTGCAATGCTTCGTAGAGGCTTATGCCCTCTTTTTCAGCGAAGTCCCGTATACGCTCGATGGTGATAGGCCCAACTCCACGTGGAGGAACGTTAATGATGCGCAGTAGGCTTACGGTGTCTGAGGGATTGTAAGCAAGGCGAAGGTAGGCTAGCAAATCTTTGATTTCTTTGCGCTCGTAGAATCTGAAGCCTCCAATAATCTTGTATGGCACGCGATAGTTGCGGAGAACGTCTTCAAACACACGTGACTGAGCGTTTGTCCGGTATAGCACCACAAAATCGGAATATTCCCTTTCACCTGCCAAAACCTTATCACGCATCCGGTTAACAACTTGCGACGCCTCGTCGTGCTCGTCCGACGCTTCGATTTTATCGAGGAGCGCCCCTTCCCCGCGTTCCGTCCAAAGCTTTTTCTCAGCGCGTGTAGAGTTTTTTGAGATAACATGATAGGCTGCGTCGAGGATATTCCGAGTCGAGCGGTAATTTTGCTCAAGCTTCACCACTTTTGCATCTGGAAAATGCTTTGTGAATCCTAGTATAATTCCCACATCTGCGCCACGCCATGAATAAATGCTTTGGTCGTCGTCTCCAACTACGCAGATATTCCGATGTTCCTCGGCAAGTAGTTTCACAAATTGAAACTGAGAATGATTAATATCCTGATATTCATCTACGAGAATATGCTTGAATTTTTGTTGGTAATGTTGGCGAACGTCCGGGCATTCTCGGAGTAGCCACACGGCATATAAAATTAAGTCGTCGAAGTCAAGTGCCCGATTTTCAAGAAGCTTCTTTTGGTAGAGGGGGTAAACTTTTCCGATTTGGTTCTCGAGAGCACCTTTGTAGAGGTTGATATATTCTTCAGGCATAATCATCTGTTCTTTAGCATGACTGATATGCCATTGTATTTGCCTAGCAGGGTAAAATCTTTCGTCAATGTTTAGCTGCTCCAGGCATTCGCGAAGAAGCGTGAGTTGATCTTGTTCATCGAATATGACAAAGTTCCTATCCAAACCAATTCGGTCGCCTCGTTCTCGAAGCATTCGGGCACAGACGGAGTGGAAAGTACCAACCCACATCTGTTCTAGCATTCGACTTCCAACTAAACCTTTAATGCGCTCTTTCATTTCCCGCGCGGCTTTATTGGTAAAGGTAACTGCAAGGATATTGGACGGCCTTACACCCTTTGCACCAATCAAATAAGCCATTCGGTAAGTAAGAGCACGAGTCTTGCCGCTTCCTGCTCCTGCAAAAATCAGGAGAGGACCCTCTGAGTGGCATACGGCTTCCCTTTGGGCGGGATTCAAGTCTTTGAGGATATGTTCCATGGGCGTCTATGACATTATAGCCCATCGTCTGCCTTTCTGGGAAGGTATAGTTGTTTGCACTTTGAGTTTAATTATCCGCGCAAACCGTATTTGGCAAAAAAATCTTGGATTGTTAGGCGTTTGAGGTCGCTGTTTAGAAGGGCAATATAGCGGCGTAATTCTGGTCGAGACATACGTTTAGGTGCCATATAGATCTTGTGGCCGAGCCTGCGGTCTGTGAGAAAAACCGCATCTCCGCCTAGTACTTCGACCTTGAACCTTTCGATGGCAGGTTTGGCAAGTTCGGATTCCGCAAGGTCCATATTGTTGTGCCCCGACCCTGTTTAGGAAACGCAAAAATAGGCGCCATTAAGCGCTGTGGTTACTGCGGGATTCCATTTATGCTTCCTAAAATGGGAAAATGGTTGTCCCGCGGTAATCAGCTAACTTCGGCAGCCTGGCAGTCATGTCTCCTAATCGTCGGGAGAGTTAGACCCAGCGGCTTTGCGTCCCCGCCTTTCGACGAGTTTGCCTTTTTCGGTTGCTAGTTACCAATATAATTATTGGTACAAGAATATGGGCTTTTACCCCGTAAAATTACTGGGATTTCTCTTCAGGAGAGGTAATAAGAGTTAGATAGTCAATTTTGCGTTTCCCAGCGGCGGTAAGGTCAACAACTATGCCTTTAGCTGCCAAAGGCTGGGCACTACTAAAACCTGGAGACTGCAAGCTAATTATGGTATTTACAAAGCGTGCAGTTCCCACTCGCTCTGTTGCTCTAACGATAGGAATTATTTCGAAATCCTCATTGTAGTATCCGTCTTCGTCTGTTGAATATGGGGCGAATGTACGTATAACTCCTTGAATGCGCTTCTTGAACCCCGAGAGGTCGTGTGATGGCCTTTCGATTCCAAATGTATCTATAAGCCAGACAGGCGAATTTTTCTTCGACGAGTTCCATCTTCTGAGAAGCGAGTCTAGCAAATTATCGCATGCTGTTCTGTACAGCAGTTCCCATTGGCCTTGGAGCCCAGTGCATGCGGAGACTATCTGTTGGAGTGGAAGCCAATCTAGATTGCGAATTGGACCTTCGGGTATATCAATGGAATCCGCTCCAAACTCAATAAAAAACTCCCGCCGCATAACATCGTTATGGCCAGGGTTCCCAATTGGATTTGGCAGGGAACCACCATATCTCATACTTCCTCTTGACGTTGGAATAAGCATTGACGTATAGTCGAGGGCTAATCCATCAATCTCATAAGCAGAAAGCTCATCGAGCAGGGCACGAAGCCTAACGCTGACTTCAGGATTTGCTGGATTGACTGCATTGCCTGTGGTTCCTTCGCCGTAGTAGAATTCCAAATCGGCTAAATCGGCGTCGCTAATCTTTGTTGCGGCAAGGCTTTCGGACCTTGTTCGGCCAAAAATATCGAAATCAAGCAACCCAGTTTCCTTTCTCACCCAGTTCTTATTTGTCCCATCTGACCAGCGGAGAACGTCAAGCACAGCGAAAACTTTAATTCCTTGATTGTGCGCTGCTATGATTACCCTTTTAAGGTAATCTTGGTCTAAACCTTGCATCATCGGAAAGTTCCGACTCGGAAACGCAGTATATCCGGAAGTAAAAACTCGCAGGAATAAGTTGTTAAAACCATGCTCCTTAAGTGATTTGGCTATAAATTCGGGTGATTCACCTGCGGCAGGCTTCCAAACGCACGCGCGCATTGGCGAATTTAAAACTACACGAGTGCCCGACTCAGCATCTTTTAAAGATGCAGTCCGGTCGTAGGAGGTATACCTGATAGGGAATATTTCAACTCCCGCGACTCCGCCGGGTGCTTCCCATGACAGCTCAACTGGCCCGGGATTTTGGAAGTTGAAGGTAAGCTTAACAACGATGTTTGGGATGACGGATACCAACTTTCGGTCAGCCGGTAGTGAGCCTCTCCCCTCTGCAGTAATCAGCTCTTTCTCGATGAAGGCTTTCTGAGTTGGTTTGATTGAGTCCCAAGTAAGCCCTCCAGCGGCATCATTCAGAACCAGAGATTCTAGTTGTTGATTGCCTAATTTAAAGCGTCCTGTTAAATCAAGAGGCAGCATTGTCAAAATATTGTGCCGCTTGATTGAATCAGAGGTTTTGTTATCAATGTTTTGTTGGTCAGCCGTGAGTTTATTTTGAAGTTCACGATATCTGGCTGCAATTTGGCCAATGCCCATTCGGTCAACTGAGAATATGTATCCATCCTCGAAGCGCCGCCATGTTCCCGTCGTTGCCAAGGCGACCGCTTTTAATAGCCGGCCTGCAGAAACACCTCGACCTTGAACATATAGCTGAATGTTGTTTGAGCCTGGGCTTGCATAAAGCTTGATACCTGTACTATTGGAAATTACCGACGAAAGTTCACTAATGGTTGTTGTACCTGACAGTTGAATTGGTTTGTTGAGGGCTTTTAGAGAAAAATTCAAATCAGATTCTTTTATGCAGTTGTCTATTTGCTTTGGCTCCCATGGTGGAGGCATCCGTCTTAGTCTATATCCACCTTCATCTCTGATTCGTAAGTCTGCAAGAACCCATCCTGCCTTGCTCCTTGGTTGGGTGCAATTTATGTTGAAGTATGAACCAAACGGATAGCGCTGATTTTCAGACTGTGGACCTTGGATGGTTAAGTAATCTACCGATAGGTGCGCAGTCAGGTAGCAATTCTTAATATCCAGCTTTTCGGCCGGTTTTGCCTTAGAAAGGTCTGCATTTTGCCCGGGTTCCACTGGAACAACAGCCCTTGGTCCTGAGAAAATTTCGGCCATAATTTTTTGCTGGTCGGTTGTAAGCTCAGAAAATGGTAGTCCATTTTGCGAGCCAAGGAGACGAAGTTGACGGTTGGTCATACTGAAAACTAATTGGTTTATAAGCATTGAGAGTGGCCTTATCGGTTTTGCTCGCCCTTTCGCCAAGTCCGTCAAATCAGGTCTTTTCGCAGGGGCAAGGACGAAAATGCCGTCCTGCTGAAAGAGCCTCAGGCAATACAATGATGCAAGTTTTTCTAGAGGAAGCAATTTGGCGTCTTTATGAGCTTCCTGGTATTGTTTCTCGCTGGGGGCAGTTCCTTCGGCTGATACTATCGCCTCCGAATTTTGGCCATAATTATCCTTCAAATATTGGAAAAGCGAGGGTACGGTGCTCCATTCATCCTGCGCAAAGGCGAATGTTGCAAGCAATAGTAGCATGACAATACTGAGAATACTTATGCTAGCCCTGGACAAACCAAACTTCATTTACTTGCCTCCTGTGCTGTTAAATTCCTATTCAGTAATAGGACGCAACTTGATATGCAAATGTTGAAGGTGCATTCACTCTATGATAAACATAATCTCATTTCCAAAGTCGCTGTGTTAGTTGCTGGGAGTTGAGCCGGCTAATATCAGAAAGAATGCCATTTTATGAATCTTTCAACAATTAATATTACAATGGCGCTAATACAAAATCTTGCTTTTTAAGTTTTCACTCTCATGTATACAAAGCAAATCGCCGAGTATTACCATTGGGGGAGGACGACTTGCCTGAGCGGAGGAGGTGAAATTTGCGCAAATTAAAATATGTTTTTGCGCTCAGCCTTGTCTGTATATGCCTGGGGAATAGCTATTGCTCACCAACAGGTCTCAATATAATCCCGACTGCTGACGTCCTTGAAAAGGATGTCTTTATGGTGGAGACCCCATACTCTGGGGGGATGCGCTTTGGCCCCGAGGGGGATTCATATGTGCTCCTCCAGATAGGAGCGGGTAACGGTGTAGAGGTCGGCGTAGACCAGAGAATAGAAGATGGACACCTTGATGCTTGGATGAACGCCAAATGGAGATGCTTGGAGGAGGATGGTGGTCGTCCAGCAGTTGCTATAGGCGTCCAAAACTTCTCTCGTAATACGGAGAAGCAGCCTTACCTGGTAATGAGCAAAAGCTTCAAGCCTGCTCGACTGCATGCTGGGGTGATTAAAATGGAGGGTGTTTCCAGCGTGATGCTTGGATTTGACAAGACCCTCAGCCCGAAGTTTGCAGTCCAAGCGGATTATATCTCAGGCGAAGAGAATGGATTAACAGCTGGATTTAGGTTGCAAATAGGGAAAACGGCCACCCTGTGGGCGGCACACAGTTTTCCAAATAGTTCTGCAACAAAACCAGACTACTTCATCAGACTAGGCTGGAACGCAACCTTCTAAACGAAGCCTACCAGGCAGTCTTTACCCCGTGCCCTCCTTCATTAGCAAACGTTAGATGAAGGAGGGCATTTTTAACGCACAAGGTTTGCATCTCAAGTTTTATGGACAAAACCCTGTTTGCTTTTCTAGCTTCTCTGGCTATGAAGCTCAACGATAAGCTATTTCAGCTTCATAGTATACCTAATTGATTGGAACAAGGGGCGGAATCCTACCTTTTCGTATGCGGCACGGGCGGCAGCATAGGCCTCGTCAAGACCAGTTTCGACCTCGACGTATCGGCAGCCCTTTTCGCGCATTAGGTTGAGCACATGTTTGTAAAGTGCCTTTCCTATGCCTCGCCCTTGAAATGCTGGGTCTACTGCGTTATTTCCGATCTCTCCAAGCTCACCGTCGTGTAAGATATATGTAACGAATCCAACAATCTTGCCATTTAATTCGGCAACCCATACGCAATCAGGGCGGCTTCTGAGCGTATTTCGAATTTCCTCTGCCTTTCGCTGTTGCCATGTGATGCCGCCGAGAATGCCATATAACTTTTCTCTTCTTGCGTGAATAGTTGATTCGCCGAAAGCAGCCACTATAATCTCGGCTAGCCTCTCTTCATCTTCAAGCCGTGCTGGGCGAATTGTTAAATTGTCCATTTTTAATACTCCTATTTCGGGCGCCAACTGGCAGAAATTATCCGTTCGGCATCGAGGTCTAGTTGAATGCCAACTAGTTCTGCGCTACCTTGGCAAACATCAAACCCCCATGCCCTAAGATATTCCTGGGTTTCTGGGGAAGCACATTCGATAAATACTTTGCCGCGTGTCTCAAAGTGAATCCTAGGAGCAAGAAATGCTTCTCTTACGTTTAAGCCCCTAGCAATATGAACAAGTGCGCTGTGCATATTGCCAATGATTTTTCTGCCGCCAGTTGCTCCAATTGTAATAAATGGTTCTCCGTCCTTTAGTATAATCGTTGGCGACATGTTGTTGAGCGGTCGCTTCCTTGGGGCAGGGGAATTCGCTTTGCCTGGGGCGGGGTCGAACAAGAACATGCCGCCGCTCATAACCATTCCGGTGCCAGGAATCACAACTGCCGAACCCAGTCCAAGGCCATGGGTTAGCGTAAGAGATACGAGATTGCAATCCTTGTCAACTGCAGAAATATGCACCGTGCCTCCTTGGCCCGCTTGGCTTTCCGGTCCCAGGTTCGTCGGTTTTTGGTTTAGAACATGCTTGACTCTAAAAGCCAGTTCTCCAGCATAGCCGCTTTCGATTAGGCTAAGATAAGGGAATGATACAAAAGCTGGGTCGCCAAGGTGGTCGAAGCGGTCCCACCAAACTAGGCGCAAAACTTCTAAACGTGAACGAATTTCCTCCGGACTGTTTGGTTCGAGGTCAATCATTTTGCTAAGTTGGTCAGAAACTAAGGTTGCCTGCAGCGGGCTTATCCCACCTGCCGGGGGAGGCGCCGTCATAATCGTCAGATTACCGACTGCGGCTTCGATTGCCTGAGGAGTTCTAGGACGATAGGCAGCCATGTCTTCATAGGTAAGTATTCCACCGTATTGTTGAACATGTTTTGCAATATGATGCGCAATTTCTCCCTTGTAGAAAGCATCTGGTCCATTTTTGGCTATTGCTTTAAGGACCTCTGCAGATTCAGGGTTTGGTACTATTGTGCCCTCTGGAAGTGGTTCTCCATTTGGGTAGAACATGGCTTTTGTGCCAGGATATTGCATAAACGTCTCCGCTTGATTTTTGAGGAGTCCAGCTAAGTAAGTGTCTATATCAAAACCCTCATAACAAGCTTGAATAGCGGGTTGGATAAGGTCAGAAAGGCTCATTGTGCCAAATTTCTCAGCGGCGTGCGAGAGTCCGGCAACTGTACCGGGCACCGATATACATAGATATCCTCGCTGGTTTGCCTTGTTTGCGTCCACATAACGGTAAAGTGCATTGGGGTCTTCTACAAGCGAATACATATTCTCATGTGCTGCGCCCGGGGCTTCAGTATCGAAATCTATGCAATGCGTTTGCTTTTCATTGGCAAAGTGAATAACAATAGCACCACCGTATCCACATATTCCGTTCTGGTCTGGTCGCACAACCGCTGAGACCCATGCGGCTGCCACTGCTGCATCAACTGCGTTTCCGCCTTCCGCGAGCACGCGCTTTCCAACTTCTACCGCCCTAGGATGAGGTCCGATGACTTCACCAGTTTTTATGCTTATGCATTCGTTATCCATAGGATTTGCAAGCCTCCCCGCAATTGTCTTTCTTAACCAATTTTTCGTCTAGGAATTATAAAATTCCTATTGTTGCTCTCTTAAATATGGGCTAGCAGTGAATGCCGTTGTGATTGGCATCAGTTGTAGAAAGAGTTGTTTTCTTAGTGGCGGATGATTTAATTAGCCTTCGATATGTAACACAAAATAGACGAGATAGGGATGTTTGTTATTGGCGCTTAAGTAATATCTCAACCGGCGACCAGCGATCGCTTAGGATTGGTCCTGTAGGGGCGTAAGTCATTTGTTCCGCAAGACAGCTGACTATATGTCGCATGTCTATACCGGAATTGGGCGGGAGTTTGACTCTTTTTGCCGCTTTGGCTGCTTCCTCTGCAGTAAGAGATTTGCTCCGGCCATTTTGGGCGACAAGGATTATATTGCCGCTGCGATGTCCAATAAAGGAAGTTGCGTTTCCGAAAATTGCATGAAGTGTGCGTGCTTCACAGCCATAAAGGTCGTCCGTAACGGCAAGGTTAGATGCTACCACGCCATTCGGAGCTAGCGCACGTTTTACTATATTGAAGAATTCAACAGTGGTGAGATGAAACGGCACATAGTCGTCACTATAAGCATCGAGTATTATCCAATCGTATTTCGGTTTCTTATTTGTGATGCAACAACTCAAAAACCAACGGCCATCTCCAATGTATATGCGAGTATTCTTGCTTGGTCGCCAATAAAAGTACTTCTGTGCTAGTTGGACAATTGTGGGGTCTATTTCTACTGCATCTATCTTCACGCCGGGAACACACAACTCTAATGCTCGAGGGATAACTGCCCCACCTATCCCGATAATGCAAACCCGCTTGGGCTTGGGTTGGTAAAGCATTGCGGCAAATGATAGCATTGTATACTCGGAAGAATGGTATCGGAGATCTCGCATATCAATAACACTTTGTGGCGAACGGAATTGGGCTTTTCCAAATACCAACTTACGTACTGGTCCTTCTTGATAGATGTGGATGTGGTGATAAGGTGTTTCTCGCTCAAGGATTGTAGTAGCGGGCATTTGCATAAACTTTTCTGCTTCCTTGCGCGCTTCTGCTTGCGCTTTCTCTAAAATTGGGCGCATTTCCGAAGGAGGAGTATTGCTAAGGAGGTAGTTTTGTAGTGGATACTGGTATGCCTTAAGTGCATGCCAAGATGAACCGTTATGGCGACATCCTAATATTACCGCAACCACAGCCAATATCGCAGTTAGCCCAACAGCCAGGAGAGTTCTCTTTAATATAACAAGAGCAACAATTAGAGCAATTGCAGCCAGTGTTATACCGGCAATCACCGTAATTGCTGTTAATGGGAGCATTGGTATTAGGTAAAAGGCAGTAACCAGGCTTCCACCAAAGCTTCCCACAGTGGAGATAGCATATAGCAAGCCTGCATGGTGGCCAGCTTCGGTATGCACCTTGGTTGCTAGTTGAATGCAGTACGGAGATACGCTTCCAAGTAGAACCATGGGTGGACCATACAAAATGATGGACGCAAACAGCGCTCCCCATTTTAGCTCAAGCCCCGTTTTGCAGAGCCATCCCGAGAGTAAATCTTGATAGAGTGGTGTGGCGGCAACATACAAACCTGCTGCTGCGGCCAAGGTTATGGGAACGAAAGCCGAAATTGATTTTCTAGTTAGCCGACCTCCATAAGCATAGCCAATTGCAAGCGTGACTAGGAAAATTGCAATAACACTGCCCCATACGTAAATGCTGTTGCCAAAATAGGGAGCTAGAACGCGTGCGGCTACCAATTCTGTAAGCATTACGAACCAGCCAGTTGCAAATACCAAGAGCCATATTGATATACCATATAGATTGCTTGCAAATGCCATTAATGTTCTCCCTTTTATTTACTGGCTCTTCTTCTTAGCCTTTCTTTTATTAGCATAAGCGGTTATAGAACAATTCAAACACTTATCCAGCATATTGTCAATCCTTGATTTTAAACAGTTTTTCATTTGTTTTGGCCTGTGAAATTTACCTAAAGATGGATAGGTAAACTGCCGAAAATCGAATTGAAGAAGTAGGCTTTTTACAGATGGAAACCATTTTGCCTTGGTTGTATATTTGCAAATTAAGTGTAGGAGGGATTTGAATTGCGCAGACGAATGATATGCGCCGCATTGGCTCTGGCGTTTGCGCTCCAGATGGTTGTCGTAGTCAGTTTGCCTGTCTATGGGGGCACAACGGGTATAATTTCCGGTGTCGTGGCTGATTCGGCAACCGGCGAGAAGCTGGCTGGAGTCAACATTATTGTTGAAGGCACGGATTTAACGACGGTAACAGATTCCAATGGTTACTATGTCATAACTAACGTGCCTCCTGGGGATTATAAGGTAACGGCTAGCCTGGTAGGCTACTCCGACGCGCGGGCAGAAAAGGTGTCGGTGCTTATGGATGTTACTGCTACCGTCAATTTCTCGATGGAGCAGGCCGTGGCTGAGGAGGAAGAAGTTGTCGTTACCGAGTCAAGGCCGATGATTCAAAAAGATATGGTTCCCACAATGTATGTGGTTGACCAACACCAGGAAAAGATGGTCAGAAGCCAGCCCCAATTCCTTTATCAAGCCCCAGGGCTAGTGGCAACACAGCCAGGAGTAGTATCTGATGCTGAGGGTTATCCCCACATTCGAGGAGGGCGCGTGAACCAGGTGAATTGGATGCTCGATGGCATTCCAATTACCGAACCGCTTACAAACTCCTTTGGTACAAACGCTGCAACTGTTGGCATGGATAAGATGGAAATCTACACAGGTGGATATAGACCTGAGTATGGGAACGCAATCTCCGGCGTATTCAACCAGGTGGTAAAAAGCGGTCGAAACTTCCCTGGCGTGTCCCTCGAGGTAATCGGTGGGTCGAATGCTTTCAAGGGTGTTTATCCCGAGATTGGTGGAGCAACTCCAAATGGACTTGACTACTATGTCGGTGCATATCTTTGGCATTCGGAGTTTGAACGACTGCAATACAACGAAGCCGACTGTGCCGATATGATTGGCAAGTTTACCTACCCAATGAACAATAGGAATAAGCTTACACTGTTAGTGGCAAACGGTTCGGCTAAATATCAGTTTCCTTCTGTTCATACTTATACATATGGCACAAGCGGACTTGTTGAGATTCCGCCTGAGCGTGACCACCAACACCAGTCTTATTCGCTTACAGCGCTTACCCTTAACCATACTATTAACTCTAAATCATTTTTTACGCTCAGGTCCTATCTGTTGACCAATAAGTGGCAGGTTGATGCAATATCTGACGACATTGGATATTGGTGGGATGCCAAGTCGGAGACGTTTGGCCTCCAGTTTGATTACACTAATCAGCTCTCACCAAAGCATCTGCTTAAGGCAGGTGCGATTCGCATGGTGAGCGACAATAACTACTGGGCGACTGTGCCGGCTTATGGCGATTATGAGTATACCGCCAATACCGATACAGTGCAGACAGGCCTTTATCTTCAAGACCAAATGACCCTTAACGACCGGTGGTCTGCCGAAGTCGGCTTGAGGTATGACCGCATGAAGTATGACAAGGTCGTCAACCCTGATACTTCTGAATCACAGCTCAGCCCGAGGTTGGGACTTGCCTACGTCGTTGACCCAAAAACGCGACTACGATGCTCGTGGGGT
Source organism: Armatimonadota bacterium (assembly GCA_029907255.1). Lineage (NCBI taxonomy): Bacteria > Bacillati > Armatimonadota > Armatimonadota bacterium. Next base: position 86,293 of record JARYMF010000005.1, on the reverse strand, counting down.
AAGATGATTCAGTTTGTTTACACCCAGGCTATCGAGCGCAACTATACGAACCCTGTTTGGAATGAGTGGTACGGACTTGGAAACGCTGACCTGAGACCGGAGCGCAGTTCACAGTTCGACATTGGTTGGGAACGTGAAGTTGCAAAGGATTGCTTGCTTCAGATAACGCCATTCTACAGGAAGTTCGTTGACCTTCTTCAAGTGCGGTCTATCAACCCTGAGGACCCAACTGCACCTCCATTTGTGTATGATAATCTCGGCGAGGGAACTAGCAAGGGAGTCGAGATTATGTTCAAGAAGCGCCCGAGCAATAATTGGTCGGGCTGGTTGGCATACACCTGGTCTGTGTCTAAAGCCCAGGCTAGCAATGATAGAGAAACCGTCACGCCTGGTGTAATGCAGTATGTGGATTGGGACCAGAGACACACTGCCGTGCTCGTGCTAAACTACATGAATAAGGGTTGGAGCTACAGTCTGATGGGAGAGTACGGGAGTGGACTTCCCTATAACCTTGCCGACGAGCCAGTGAATTCTCGCCGCGTTTCGCCCCACCTGGTTTTCAATTTAAGCATAATGCGCGAGATTACCGGTGGCTGGCTGCCCCAGGGACAGATGTACTTGCATATCGGAAACCTATTCAATGTTGGGGGAGCACTGGATAGGGGTGAAGACGGCGAACCAACAGCATGGATTTCGCCAAGGTTTGTAAGTATGGGATATGTAAGAAAGTTCTAAGACGTATTACCAGGTTTTTATGAGCTGAAAAGGCGGGGCTAGACGCTGGCCCCGCCTTTATTTTTCCAATGCAAGCACAAATGTTGCTAAGTTTTTGGTTGAAGGCTTGTTTTCACTCTTTTGCAAATTTCGCTCGCAAAAGTTTACTCATTAGAAGGAATAATGCTTTGGGTAGCGGAAATGAGGAATTTGGTAATGATACTGCAATCGCCAGCTTTGTCCTTAGCTATTGTCTTTTTTAACTTATAAGTTTTCGGAGGTACTACGGTGATTAAGGAGTTGGAAGTAGCTTTAATCGGTTTAGATACCAGCCATACAATTGAGTTTGCAAGAAGGATGCAGTCACCAGATTGTGCACCAGAGCAAAGGGTTGTTGGAATGAGAGCTGTCACCTGTCTCAGGTTCGAAACGCCCTTCCAAGATGAGGAAGGCTTGAATAAGAGACAGGAACAGTTGGAGCAGTGGGGAGTAAAAGTTACAACTGACTTTGAAGAAGCAGTCGCCAACTGCGATGCGATAATGCTTGAAATAAACGATCCTGCTTACCATTTGGAGTATTTCACCAAATGCGCCGACCTTGGCAAACCAATATTCTTGGATAAGCCATTGGCTGACACAATCGAAAACGGCAGGAAAATCTATGAATTGGCGAAAGAGAAAAACGTCCGAGTTTTCTCGGCGTCTTCTTTGCGCTTTGTGCCCCAGCTAATTGAGGCTTGTAAAACAATACCTGTGCCGAAATTTGTTACTGTGTATGGCCCGCTCGGTAAGGCTCCAGCAGGAAGCTCGATTGTATGGTATGGCGTCCATGCTTTCGAAATGCTCGAACGTGCGATGGGTCGAGGAGCGATTGCAGTTACAGCTCGGCGCGATGGTGCGGGCGTTGTTGCAATTGTGGATTATCCTGAGGGTGTGCGCGGCGTTGTTGAATTGAATGAGGGTTCGTGGATTTACGGCGGTTGTCTGCGAACAAAGGACAAAGCTGAGCCCTTTGTCGTAAATATGGCTAGGGCTTACTCAGATGAGCTTGAGCTGGTGGGGAAATTCTTCCAAGGCGGCGATGTCCCTGTCGAAATGGAGGATACACTGGAAGTAATGGCAATGCTAGACGCCGCAGAACGCTCTGTACAGAGCGGCAAAACCGAATCGGTTCAAGTGTAGGTGGACCCCATAAATAGCATACAAAGCTAATAAAGCTATTGACTCACCTTGTTTATCTTGCTATAGTGTCGCACATGTAGCAAGCGTTTCTATGCATTCTAGAGAAGTTAGGAATTCCATCGCTCTCGATTGCCGACTGGAGTGTTGTAATGTGAGACCAGACGAAATTGGTTGCTATGTTGAAATGCGAGTTCGCCCGCATGCTTCTGAATGCTCCAGGATTCGGCGAATTGTATCGTTTCTAGCGCTTAATAAACTTCATGATTATGCTGCTACCTGTGACCTTGAACTCGCTGTAGGCGAGGCGTTCAGCAATGCAATAAAATATGGAGGCGGCGACAATATCTTCCTGGTAGTAAATGCCACGTCTTCTCGAGAGTTGGTGGTCGAGTTTTATTACAAGGGAGAAAGCTTCGACACAGCGATTGAGTTTCCTAATGATTGCTTGAGTGGCAATGGCGGCTTTGGCAGATATATCATGCGCGAGGTTCTCGATGATATAGAATATCGATTCCTTGATGGCTACACACGTCTTCGCATTGTAAAGCGAGCTTTTGACTACTAAAATCCTCTTTTTAATAATTCAGTTTTTGCCGAACCGAAACTATCTACATTGATAAAGATGGTTCATCAACTGTGGTCATTGTTGCGGATGCTAGCCAATGGTTCGCTCGATAACTATGAGTGCAATATCATCGGAAAGCTGGCCTCCAGTCCAGTTGTTGATGGCTTTGAGTATTGCGTCCAACAGATACTGGCAAGAACGAGCGCCGAATTTTTGAATGATTTTTTTGAGTTCTTCTGCCCCAAAGAAGCTTAAATCGTGCCGGGCTTCAATGATTCCATCCGTATAAAGGATGAACTTGTCATTGGGGTTTAGCATGGTTGAGTGCTCTTCAAACTCTAACTTCTCTAAAACACACAGCGGCGGTTGGCCGAGTAAGAGGGTTTCTACTTCGCCAGTCGTTCCCCTGCGTACCAAAGGCGGAGGTTGTCCTGCGATTGAGTATCCTAACTTTCCCGTGTCAAGGTCTAGAATGCCTAGGAATAATGTTACAAACGAACCAGAGGTATAACCTTGGTTGATAAGGACGGAATTTGTGTGGCTAAGGGTTGTAGCTGCACTTGATGTTTCGTATGCAAAAGCTCTTGCTGTGCTCCGGGTCGAAGCCGCAAGTGCCGCTGCCTCAATTCCTTTGCCAGATACATCGCCTATGAGAATTCCTATTCTTCCCGATTCCGTGGGGAAAACATCGTAGAAGTCGCCGCCAATCTCTGCTCTTAGTGCTGGTATATATTTGGCTGCTACGTTGTATCCCTTACCAATAGTTGGTTTTGGCGGCAATAGGGCTTTTTGCAATTGTGCTAATTGCTGTTGAGCCTCAAGGCGTGCCTCTGCTTCTCGCCTAGCCGCTTCACGTTGCGCCTCGTAGAGCCGCGCATTTGCTAGCGCAAGTGACACTGAATCACCAAGCTTTCGGGCAAAATTAACTTCCTGGTCTGAAAAGCCAATGGGTTCCTTTCGGCGAATAATGAAAAGAATACCTATTACCTCATTTCTTATAATGAGAGGAACAAGCATAATTGATTTAGCGTTAAAAACTTTTGCGGCGGATGCAATAATTGTCTCTTTCGAAACATCACTTATCGCCAAGGGTTCTCGGCTTGCGGCAACCAACGCAAAAGCAGGATTTTCCTTGTCGCTAATTCGCAGCCCCCAAATGCTCTCAGGCAGATTATGCAGATACTTAACCACCCAAGAGTCATCTTCATGCACGCATACCCCAACTGCGTCGGCGCCCGCCAATCTGCTGGTTTCTTCAACGACACGTCGCATTATCTCATCGTAGTTGAAAGTCGATATAAGCGCGGTAGTTATTGTGCTGAGTACTGCATTTAGTTCTTCAATCTGTTTTCGCTGGGTAATGTCCCTCGCAACTATAATTGCCCCTATTATTGCTCCTTCTTCGTTCCTTAACGGGGATATGCTAATTTCCCCATGGAAATGGGACCCATCTTTGCGAACTAGGATGTGCTCGGTGTGCACAGTTTGTCCTTCGGAAACTAGGCGGGCGGTTTCTCTCGCCCGAGGCTTGTCCTCTGGAGCAACCAAATCAATGACGTTCATCCCCAGAAGCTCTGCGGCAGAATAGCCTGTTATCCCACGCATTTTAGCGTTGGACATCGTGATTGTTCCATTTAGGTCTGTTACAGTTATCGAGTCAGGAGAGGTTTCCATTAGGGCGCGATATTTCTGTTCACTATCTCTGAGGGTATCCTCAGTATTCTTTCGCTCTGTGACATCAAGGCAGAAAACCGAAATAGAACTTATTTCTTTTGTGCAGGGGTTGATGTTTGGAATGGCTATGACATCGAAGTACATAGTGCGTCCGCCAATGTTGAGTTTTAAATTCTCTGTCTTGAGCGTTTCGACGGTATCCCTGAGGTGATCTAATGGCGGTTTTAGTTGTTTTAGTTCGGATGATACTTCCCAAGGGGTCTTGTTTAGTGCATCCGCAGGTTCTTTAAGCCCTAAGTTTTTGACTAGCGAGGCCATATGGTCATTTAGAAAAATAATCCGGTAGTCTGGGGATGATAAAATGAAGAATAAACAAGGAATCTTTGCAAGTGTGGCAACTAGTATTGAATGAAAATCCTCCTGCGGTATGCTTGATAGTATTCCATTGGCAAGGCTAGCAGCCATTAAATATCCACTTCCCTGGCAGATGTGGTTCCTGCCTTTAAATTGTTATTGGAGCTAGCAAGCATGATTTTCATGCAAGTGCTTTTTGCATTAAGAAGCTTAAAATATGTACTTTTTTGTTGTACCATTAAATGCGGAGCAGTGAAACGTGATTAAATATCTTCGCGCCGAGGCTTAACTTTCAGACCATGTTTTCTGTTCGTCGCGTGTCATGTGGCGTTTATCGCCATAGGAGTATACTCGGATTGCGGCAAAGGGTTGGATGGGGCATTTTGCTTCGCAAATTCCACACCCGACGCACTTCTTTTCATTAACAAACGGGCGGTTGGTTCCATCAACTACCTTCCAGTAAATGGCTTTGTAGGAGCAGTGTTCGTCACAGACTAGGCATTTCTTATCAGCATACCAGGCAATGCATTTGCTTCGATCAATGCAAGCTGTACCAATAAAAATGTGCTTCTTTTCTGCTGTGTCGAACGGTTCGATTGCATTAGTTGGACAGATACTACCGCAGATATTACAGTCTTCCTGACAGTATCCGATTCTTGGCATGAGAATTGGCGTCCAGAAGCCTTCAATTCCTGCTTCGTGGAAGGCTGGTTGTAAGCCATTCGTGGGACAAGCTTTCATGCACATTCCACACCTTACGCACCTGGCTATGAACTTATCCTCAGCTACCGAACCAGGCGGGCGGATGAGAGTATCACTGCTCAGCTTAATTGGCATTTCGCCATTGATGGCGAGCTTGCGAGCGGGGTCTACTTTGACTAATGCGGCAAAAGCCAGCCCGATTCCCGCACCTTGAAGCACATGTCTCCGTGAGATATCAAGCGCTGTTTCTTTATGACGTTCAGGCTTCAATCGAATGCCAAAGCTCACGGTGTTTTGTGGACATATCTCAACGCAGTCAAAACACACAATGCACTCGGTGGCTTTTGTGAGCCTGGGGTTTTTTGGTATTGCATTCATTTTGCAGTCGGTTCTGCAGCGCGAGCACTCATTACACTTTGTTCCGACTTTTCGTTTGAGTATTGGAGACCATGAAAATAGACCTAGGAGCGCACCAAGTGGACAGAGGTTTCGACACCAGAAACGGCGCGAGATGCTATTAAGCCCAATAATTGTGGCGAAGATAGCAAAAACTAGAAGGCTACTTCGGAAGTAAACTTGAGTGTTCGAAACGAAAGGGCGCATTCCTAGGAAGCTGCTTATTCTTGTTCCTAGCCAAATAGTTGGTTCAAATGTGCCGGACGCCCAAGCGTTACCGAGCTCGTTTAACCACTTAAGCATCATTTGCACAGGCGCTATGAATGCAAGAATGACAGTTCGTGTGAATAGGCACATTGGGTCAAGCAAGTAAATTGCCTGTGTGGTAAATAGAGCAGTCACAAATAATCCAGCTAGGATGCAGTACTTAATTTTGTGAGGCGAATTTGAAGTCTTTTTACGTCGGTTTCGGAAGAAAAGTGCATCGGATATATCAAGGGTTGTGCCTAAGGGGCAAATCCATCCACAGAATACCCTTCCTAGGATTATGCTCAGCACGATGATAATTAGGGAAAAGCTGATGGCTTCCCAGATTAGAGTTCGCGACGCAATGCTCGCCCCTAAAGCAACCAGCGGGCTGAGTTGGACGAAAAGGTCGGTCGCAAGGTTATGCTCGAAAGGGTAGGCGGTTATAAGTATCAGCACCAGGAAAATGACAAGAAAGATAATTTGGCAGATTCGGCGGACGGTCTTTGTCATCGTAGTAAAAATATGGAATGGTGTAGTATTGGCTTTTGGCTCTCGGCGAAATTGGAAATCTCGGTTATACTCAAGCCTTCAACCATATATTCATACTCGCTTAATTGTTACTTTCTTCAGATTGATTTGACCTAAACCATGGGCAGCGGCTGCTGTGATATGGCCTATGCTTGATGGTTCTTTGCCCAAAAGGGTTGCGGCATATGCATCAATTGCAACTGGGTCGGTGGACGCAATCACCTGGCCAACATCTTTTGTCTCCCCCGGCCCCTTTGGACCGCGGGTTAGCAGTATGCGGACGGCGTCTAATATAATTAGGTCGGGCTTCACAGCGGTGAAGTAGTCGGCGATGCATTGGTTGAGGCCGTTTTGGTGCCATGCCTGTCGGTTCCAATTTGCGCCCATCATGTTTTTTAGGCTCGCAGTTATTCCTGTGCTGCCGTGAACTTTGGCAATGGGTACATTGATAAAGCAATCAGCTTCCAGTATAAATTTCGCGCATTCGTCGGATTTCAAAATCTTGCCTTTCGGAATATTGATTTTCTTGTATAGGCTTCTGCTGTGGCCAGAAATAAGTTGGACGCCTAAATCAGATGCGACTTTTGCGGCGCCGTTAGCTTTGAATGCTGCTGGTCCATTATCGCAGGTGTGATCAAATACTATGATAGAGCTTGCTCCAGCAGCTTTACACAACTTAATTATGCCAGCAAGTACCTGCGGGTTTGTGTTTGCGGCGGTTTCTGGGGTTCTAATCCATGCAAGGTTGGGTTTGATGAGAACCTTGCTTCCTTTTTTTACGAACTTTCCAATTCCGCCAAGTCCATCAATTGCTTTTTTTACAAGGCGCTCAGGAGACCCCTTGGATGCAATGCTCAATGTTGGTTGCCCGGCGGCTTTGGCTTCTTCTAAGATGTCAAGGAGCTCGTCACCTGCTAAAAGAAATCCGTAGGTTGATGCACCTACTATGCCTGCACGTCTTAAGAATTCCCGACGACTGTATTTGTTTTCCATTTTATCCTCCATAATACTTAATAACTAATGGAGAATTCAGCTTACCCGCCTTCGCTAGACATTAACAACTTTTCTAATTATTTCCATCTTGGTTGGGTCATTTGTGCCAAGCCTCTTTGAAGCGGCGGTTTCGATGAATTTTGTTGGACGCCCTTCCTGTGCTAGTGGCTTTCGGCCAATCTCAGCACGCCTTTTTTCGATTATTTGCCAGCCCATAAAATCAAGAGCCACGGGATCAGCTGCAAAAAGAAGCGATTTGTATTCCCAAACAAAATCGGGTCTGTATCCGGGTCCGCCGTGGCATTGGGGCCTAATTGCATCACAGACGATAAGCCTTGTTTTCTCTCTGATTGCCGGAACAGAGTTTAAGTCAGCCAAATAGGGGTCACAACCGTTTGCATGATGGTCGCCAGGGTTGTTGTGCGACCCATAGTGGTTTTTCATAGCACAAGTAATGCCAGAAATACTATGGTCTTTAAGGATTGGCACGTTAATAAGTGCAGTAATCTTTTGTGTTAATATTTTGCTCAAGCGGCCGTTAAAACTGCCCATTTGTGTTGGTTCATCTTCATAGTTGCCTTCTGTTCCATAACATTGGACGCCTGAACCGCTATTATTGATAACAAAGCCGGCGCTCTTCATCTCTCGATTGTTGCGGTCCCATACGATGATGTTTGCCGCTGGAATACCTGCACTTCGAAGGCCAGCTATTAAAGACGCCACCACTTCTGGGTGGGTGGATGCGCCAACTGAAAATAGGCAGTTGACTTTTATCCCAACGATATCATTAGGCTTAAATAGCTTTTTCCATGCGGCCGATTCTGTCTTCTCCCCAGTAAATGCTTTGATACCTTCTGCGACCATTGAGTTTAAAACCTTCTGGTCGAGGCTGGGGTCGACTTCGCCTACTGATTCCATCCCGAGTTTTGATGGAGTGTTGGTGTTTTTGTCTCTATCCACGATGATGTTTGGGCTTGTAACGACTACGATACGGGATTTCTTGGAAGTTTCTTCTGCAATGGCTCCAAGAGATGCTGAAGCTGCGCCGTATATGCCGATTCCGGCAGCAGCTCCTTTGAGGAATTCTCTGCGTGTAAGTTTCCACATCGTACACACTCCTGAATAATTTTTACCTAATATTGAGCGCCTGCGATATTTACCTTAAGAGGCAGGTTCCAATGGCGAAGCAAGCCATCCTTTAACTGGGGTTCCGATTGGAAGGTTACGGCAGTATTTCCTCTGGTTTGAACCAGATTGCAATCTCGGCCTCCGCATTCTCTGGGGAATCAGAAGCGTGCACCAAGTTGTATGTTACGCTCAAGGTATAATCGCCTCGAATCGTGCCTGGCTGTGCTTTGCAAGGCTCGGTTGCTCCGGTCATTGTTCGCACAATTTCGATTGCATTTTCACCTTCTAATACCATTGCGACTACAGGACCGGAGGTTAGGAAGCTTACCGCTAGCTCATAAAACGGCTTGCCTTTGTGAGCTGCATAGTGGCGCTCGGCCAGCTCTCTTGAAGGCCGTATGAGCTTTAGGGCTTTGATTTTGAAAGTGCGATTTTCGAATCTGCTAATAATTTGGCCAACCAGCCCGCGCTCAAAAGCGTCCGGCTTGATTAGCACAAGTGTGCGTTCCATCTGTTCACCAGATTAATTTTTTTCTGAAACGGCGAAAGTATAGCAAACAAGGGTAAGTGTGTCAAGAAACATCTGAAAGTAAGATTTTTGCCTTGACTTGATTGTATAGACTGCCTATAATATTATTGAAAAATCTCATAATTACGAAAACACATCGTTAGAACAGGCGATCCCATTAATGGGATGGTGCCGGGCTTGTGTTAACAAGCAGCAGGTTCAACCTGCGGGACTACTCTGTCATTTGTACCCGCAGGTTTTTTGTTTGCGAAAATGATGGAAAAAAGTTTCTGCTATGGATAAAACTGGTGCTGCGAGACTATCAATAATATCGAACGTCTTGTTGGTGCTAGCGAAGGGAGCCATAGGCATAATTGGTGGGTCAATGAGCATCCTTGCTGAGGCTGTACACTCGGCGGTGGACCTAATTGCCGCTGTTATTGCCTATATCGCGGTGCTTTTTGCCGACCGACCTGCAGACGAAGCGCATGCATATGGCCATGGTAAGTTTGAAAACCTTTCGGGCACAGTCGAGGCCCTTTTGATTATTGTAGCAGGCGCATACATAGTGTATGAAAGCATTGAGCGTATTATAACCAATGCTCCAGTGGAGCGTCTTGACCTTGGTATGGTTATAATGTTGGTCTCTGCTGTGGCGAATTTTCTTGTGTCAGCAAACCTTTTCCGTGTCGCTAAGCAGACAGATTCGATTGCACTTGAAGCTGATGGCCATCATCTCAGACTTGATGTGTATACTTCCTTAGGCGTGCTCTTTGGTCTGATTCTGGTTCATTTGACCAATTTCGTGATTCTCGACCGCTTAATTGGTCTGTGTGTCGCCTTATGGATTGGTTGGATTGGCATCCAGCTTTCAAGGAAAGCTATTGGGCCTTTGATGGATTCCCAACTTCCAGCGGCTGAAATGGAGCGAATCGTTGAAATTATCAATTCAGAACCTAGAATTCTTGATTTTCATAAACTCAGAACGCGAAAAGCAGGCGCCCAGCGCCACATAGACGTTCATTTACTAATGCCTCGCGATATGAGCCTCACAACCGCTCACGAGCTAGCCGAAGAGGTGGAGGATAAGATTCGGTCTGAGCTCGAAAATGTTACAATCGTTACCCATGTTGAGCCTGCTGAAGAAGACAGCAACGCCTAAAGTTTAATTTCCCATCAATATGGATATATTAAAACAAGCCGGAGGCTGGCAGCATTTGCCGGACCTCGTGTATGGTAACTCACTGACTGCCCGCCCATGCCAAGTGGGCGGGCAAGAGAAGTGAGTAAAACCTGAAGCACGGGGTCCGGCAGATGCTGGCAATTGATGGTTGCTGGCATAAGGTATCCTACGTCTGCTTTTGCTTCTGCCTTTTTGTTTTTGCATTGGCAAACCTGAGAAAATCTGTATCCGGTCTGGATTGGTTTAAGAAGTACCGGAGCAGGGGGATGAAACTTTTGATATCCTCCCCATCCGCAAATATTCGCACCCGGCGGAAAGGCTGATCGACTATGTCTGAAACATTTGTTAACAAATCGCTGGTTTCATGCTTTATTATTGTTCTTATATTATTACCATTATTAGCGCCTTCATGTTGTTGGCCACAGCTTGCTTCCGATAGGCAGCCTCCTTTGTTAACGGCATCTGGCAATGCCGAAGTGAGGGTTCGCCCCGATCTTGCGATTGTTCGGCTTGGCGTGGAGAGCGAGGCAAAAACTGCTGTCGAAGCCCGAGAAGAGAATGCGAGGAAGGCAAATGCCATAGCTGCTGCTCTTAAAGCACTTCGCATTCCAGCCGCGAATATAGAAACATCTACGTTTCAGATTTCGCCAGTACGTCGCTTCCCCGAGGGAAGCTCTCAGCAAGGTCAGCCTCCGATTGTGGGCTATAACGTTACCAATATCGTGACTGTCAGAACTGGGCAACTTGATCTTGTCCCAAGAATCATCGATGACTCGGTTGCGGCGGGAGCTAACGAAGTCCAAGGTGTGGATTTTGTTTTGCAGAATGATTCTGTTGCCAAACAGCAAGCCCTAAAAGCTGCTGTTGCAAATGCAAGAGAAAATGCTCGTACTATGGCAAATGAACTTGGATTAAGACTAGTACAGGTACGGTCTATTCAGCAAGGCGGCGTGGGGGTCGTTCCGCCTCCCATTTTCTATAGGTTTGGGGCTGCCGCTCCCACTGCAACCACACCAACGCCTATTTTTCCTGGAGAGGTTACCGTAAATGCTTCGGTAACACTTACTTACTTAATTCGGTAGCTGCTTGCGAAGATTGGAGGTTAAGATGACAAGTAAGGAAATATTTCAAATAGGAGTAAACGAGATTGGGACGACCCGAGTACTCAGGCTGATAGGAGATCTTGACTCTTATACAAGCCGCCGCCTCTTGTTTGCAGTGGATTCGTGGATTGATAATGTAGAAAAGCTTCTTGTAAATCTGGACCAAATTGAATACATAGACAGCACCGGCCTTGCTGCGCTTGTCGCAATTTGGGTCGAAGCTGAAAAACGAGGCGTTCGCTTTATATTGTCGTGTAAGAATTCGCGGGTGTACAGGGTTTTGGAGATTACCGGTTTATTGAATCTGTTTAATTTAGCCGAAGGAAGTACCACGTCTGTGCCTATAGCTGGGGGAGCGCCACCAATTATAAGCTCGAAAAGAGAGCAAAAGACACCACCAATTAGCGGACCGACATCTTTTATGCGAAACAAGCGGATAGGCGGCTAATGTCAAATAAATCCGTTTCCCGGGTTATGGTCCAATGTGAAAAAATTGGCGTAGGCGGCTCATTAGCCCGCGTTTTGATTCGGTGGTTTCTATTTTTCCAGCGATTCGGCCAGTTTCGTCGCACTGAATGCTTCGGAAAAATTGCTCGATTGGGTCATCTTCGTTCGCGGATTTCTCAGGTGGCTGTTCCAAGTCTGTAGTTTCGCTTTGCTCTCCTATTTCCTCCAAAGTTTTGCTTGCTTTACATGCATCTTCGCTTGAGATCGTCTCTGCTTCATTTTGGGCTTGGGGGTCTTTAGCCTCGGGCTGCTCTTGAGCATTTATATTTGTTTTGTTCGAAGCCGATGCCTCTGTAAATTTCGCAGATTCCAGGGGCTCTTCTTTGGAGATTCCGCGCGTGATTTCATTTTGCACTTCTGTTGCGAGTTTGCGACTCTTCTCAAAAAGCTCGTTGACTTTGGCAACCGTTTCTTCCCACTTTGGGTCTTCTGGCTCGGGAAGTTCGCCTTTAAGTTGTTTTAATTCACCTTCTATTGCCAAATTGGTGTCCTGAAGCTGATGGAGGACAGAGCTTGCGCGGTGAAGCATATAATTGACCTCCCGCTGGCGTTCAAGCAGCTCGTATGCTATGTGATTCATTACTTCTTCACGCCTGCGAAAATCATCTATCTGTTGCTGGAGCTGCTTTGTTCTTTCCGTCAGCACAGCCTTGGCTTTAAGTGCGCGAGCCAATTTTTGTTGGAGAACTTCAGGGGTAATCTCGTTCTTCATAGTGTGCATCACCAGCGAGACGTTAAGATTATCGGACTTTCACTGCTTGTTCCTCATACCGGTGTGTCTTGACTAAAGTGTATCACTTTTGTGAAATAAAGTAAAACCTACTTTTTAGGCGATAAGGATGGGCTGAACGATATGTATAAAGCAGCTAGTGCCTCCCGCATTGCCTTTTGATTTATTTCAGAGTCACCTCGTTCATAAATTTCGAAATTTGATTTTTCTTTCGTTTTCTCAAATGTGAAGATGCCGTCATCGCGCACTTTGATTTTGCATGAAACCAGGTTATTTGGCAGGACAATGTCACCCGGTTTTATCTCAGCCTGGGGGATAAGGCGGTATGTCCCATCTGCACGCTGGACTAGCTTTCTGCGAGAAACTTGCGCCCATAAAGCGGTTTCCCAAACATTGTGCCGACGACTGCATATTCGGTTCAACACTTCCAAAGGTAAATCTTCTTCAAGGAAGTTGATGAAGTCAGGTCGGGTTAATCGTTCAAATGAATATGCCGCATATCTTTGCAATTTAGAATCCATTTGGCTTATGAAATTTAGGTTCTCAAGTAGATAGTAGCTGTTGTTTGGACCGAGATCGAATGCACCTTTGCCTGTACCGCATGGGTAAATAGCGATTGGAAGGTCGGAGCTTAGGAGGCATACAATGGCTTTCGGGTCTAGCATCACATTCCATTCTAAGAACTCTGGCGAGGATGATCCTGCCGAAAGATGGATTTTTCTGACTTTTTCTCGCAGTAACTTAGGCTCCCGATTGTATGCAGCCGCCAGCGCTCTTGCTGAACCAAAAGAAAGAATCTCGACTTTTTGTTCCGACTCTTTGAGAACTTTAAGGATAAGCTCAATCCCAAATTGTTGAAACTTTGGGACGTCGAGCATTTTATCATCCGGCGATTTCATTCGGGTAAACGGCGCAATGCCGAAGGGAACATTGCGGTCAAATATGTAATTGAGTTGCATGACGGGAATGATTCCAGGATCGCGCGGACCAGTTTCATCACGATATTCAGGTTTTTGGCGGGGGTCGCCAGGTTTCCGATACTCGTCTGTGACGTCGAGAATCACAGCCCTCAAGTCTACTTCGGGCAATCCATATGCGGCAATCAAATCAAAATTATCTCCTGGGTCCTGATATGGATGGTAAAGGTCTGTAATATCTATGATTGGAATTTTACTGGTTGAGGTTGAGTAATTGGATGAACCAGCTGATAGGCTATTCCTGCGAAACATTCCAGCTGCCAACCCAGTGCCAATGATGCTAAAAGCCTTCAAAAGTGTTCGTCGGCCAATGCGGCGGTGTCCAAGTTCGTCTTTCATCTTTGTTTTCCTCCAAAAATCGAATGCAGAAATCGAGCGGTATAGTATCCAAGGAAACTATCAACCTCATATTAGCCAAAAGAGAGAAAATGTGAAAGTAGTGTATCGAACATAATAGCGCAAAGTATGCAGTCGAACAACGATTTATTCAAGAGCTTATGGAGCTCAGCGAATTAATTAGTGTGTTTCCTTAAATGTTTTTATAAGCAACCAATGCCAGTAGTAGCGAGTCTGATATTGCGGATGAAGGAAGAAGCAATCCATGAATCTAACTCACAAAGGGAAGATGAGCAAGCTTACCATTGGAATTGACATTGGTGGAACAAAGATTGCGGGCGGCCTTGTTACTCGGCAGGGCAACGTTATCCGACTATTGGAGAGGCCTACGAATGCGGCTGAGGGTGGCAAAGCGGTCATGGAGCGCGTTGCGGAGCTCATTGCTGAATTGGTCTCGTCATCGTCAGCCGGAGTCGAAGGCATTGGAGTCGCTACTGGAGGACAAATCAATCCGGAAACTGGCGTTGTTTTCTCAGCCACGCCTCTTCTTCCGGGTTGGGTTGGTATGCCAATTAAAGGTATTCTGGAGGGACGTTTCTGTCTTCCTGTGCGAGTAATTAATGATGCGAGCGCAGCAGCATTAGGCGAGTGGATGTTTGGGGCTGCTCGTGGGTCGAGAAATTTTGTTCTTTTAACAATCGGTACTGGCATCGGTGGCGGGGTATTCTGCGATGGTAAGCTTGTTCAAGGAGCAATGGGTGCTGCAGGGGCAATTGGCCATATGGTAATTGACTGCGATGGCCGGCCTTGCAACTGCGGAAGTCGTGGATGCTTAGAGGCATATGCTTCTGGCACAGCAATGGCGAATAGTGCACTTGCGTTAGCAGAAGAGAGAAAGCTGGACACCCAGCTTATTCGCATGATTCGCTCAAATCACAAGATGGGGGCATTTTTCCTGGCGCAATCAGCGTTGGCTGGCGATGAATTTGCTACTGAGGTTATCCGTGAAGCCGGCGAATATCTCGGCTGGGGATTCGTAAGTTTGCTCAATCTCTTCAACCCAGAGCTTGTTGTTGTTGGCGGAAGCGTGGCGGAGATGGGCGATCTACTGCTTCAGCCTGCGTGGGAAATTGCAATGAGACATAGCCTAAGACGTGAGAAGGACCCAGTTCGTATAACGAAAGCACAGCTAGGAAATAACGCAGGGCTTCTTGGTGCTGCAAGCCTAATATGGGATGAAAAGAATGCAAATGGCTGAGTTTGATGTAATCTGCCTTGGATACAGTGCAACGGATTATCTTGGAATTGTGCCTCATTATCCTGAGGAAGATACGAAGATTGAGCTTTTGCAGTTCAGCAAGCAAGGAGGTGGCCCCGCTGCGACTGCGTCAGTTGCACTTGCACGACTTGGAGCACGGGTTGCGTTTGTTGGCAAAGTTGGCGATGATGACTTTGGAAAATTCATGTTAGCCGAGCTTGCAAAAGAAGGAGTTTGCACTGAGCATGTCATAATCCAAAAGGGCGCTAGTTCTCAGTTTGCCTTTATTGTGATTAACCGTCATACGGGAAAGCGGACAATATTCTGGACTCGCTCGGGCGTTACGCCTCTACAGCCAGAAGAACTTAACAGCAATGTGCTCACCTCCTGCCGTGTATTGCTAACAGATGGCCACGACACTTGGGCCGCTGTGAAAGCAGCTAAGTTGGCGAATGAGGCAGGCATACCAGTTGTTTATGACGCAGGCAGTGTTCGTGAAGCATCTGTGGAACTTGCGGAACACACAGATGCTTTGATTGCCTCCGAGCGTTTTGCGCGAGAATACACTGGCAAGAAAGATCCTCAAGAAGCTGCGCAGGTTATGCTGTCTGGGCGAAGGCGTTATTCAGTTGTAACCCTTGGAGAGCGCGGCTGTGTATATGCGACCAATGAAGGAACGTTTCACCAGCCAGCGTTCAAAGTAAATGTAATTGATACAACAGGGGCTGGCGATGTTTTTCACGGCACGTTTGCCTTCGGAATTCTCAACGATTGGCCATACCGCGAGATAGTCGAATTCTCAAGCGCTGTGGCTGCGATGAAATGTACTAAGCTAGGTGGTAGGCCAGGGATTCCAACTCTTATGGAGGCACTTTCTTTCTTAAGGAAGCGATCGGAGAACCCATTTTGGCATTCTATCAATCAATAAAAAAAGCGGCCTCTTGCTTGGGAGAGGCCGCTTTTTAACCCAACCTAATTCTTTTTGCCTTTGCCAACACCTTTTTCTTTGTTATTGCTCTTGCCTTTAGCCTTTTCTCTTTCTTCATCGTTTTCCAAGCGATATCTGGCTTTCTCGCGCAGTTCCTCTCGAGTTCTAATCCATTCTCGCCATCTTGCTTCTAGCTCTTCTGGTTTATCTTTATAGTGAATATTCCACCACACAACAAAGTCTTCACGGTCTTTGGGATCAAGAGCCTGATAGCGGTCTACCCAGATTCCGGTTATCCTTTTTCTTAGGTTGCCTTTGCCAATGTACCAGCCCTTATGAAGACCTTGGTCATGACGTTCGGTGGTGATTATATCGCTTCTAAACCTGTTTCCGAGGACATCCTCAAGAGGGTGGTATATTGGCTTTAATCTGTACCAGTCAGCTTGGCGCTCTCGAATTCTCTGCTGGTCGGCTATGCTTGTGTCAATCAGCGCTGTTACCCCAACGCCGGCGATACGCTTTATCTTTAGCGGACTGGTGGAATCCGATGGAACAAAAATCTTGATTCTGAATTTACCATCGTCGAAGATTTCTTCATACTGATAGCAAGTCTTCACTGCCTTCACTTCTTTGCTTGGACCGGAAACTTGCACGCCGCCAATGTATGCTTTGTCGCCAATAGTGGCAATAGGAACAACTTTTGTGTTGGAATCTAGCCCTTTGGTAATTGAGTTTATTGCCTTGTTGAGCGGATCTGCGGCGGCATTAATAGCAATTGCCACCACTCCTGCTTTTAGGATTTCGCCGGGCCCTACGCCGCGACTGATAGTTTGACCTTTCCACCGCCCGTCAAGCGAAACATCAATGATTGCAGAAATTCCAACTTTCTGCGTGCGTTTGAGTTCCAATGGATTCAAACTGCTTGTTGGCACGTAAACCTTCAGTCTAAATTCATTGTTGCTGAAGTTGTCTTCGTAAAGCCATACTGCCTTTGTGCTTTTTACATAAGAATCCGGTCCGGCTATTTGCGCGGCACCAACATATCCTTTTTCGCCTACGCTTAGGATGGGCACGACTTTCGTTGCCGTTCCAACCGGGACACCATTGTTAAACGTTACAGTACGAATAAATTTGTCCAACTGTGGGGCAGCAGCGTCTACCGCAAGACCAATTGCGGCAGCCCGGAAGATTTTTGTGGTGAACTCTGCGCCATGCGCCCGCTCGCTAATGGTCAAATTCCAGCATGATAGCAAGAGAACTGCAAGCAAAATGGTTAGGAGTTGTCGCTTCATTATATTGCCTCCTTATTTGTGCAGAACAAGTCCTAAATAAATTATACCTTATTCACCTATGGAATCACATACTTGGTTACTGGGTTAGGTGGTTTGGAAGTCGTTTTAAAATAATACGCTTCTCATAGCTGTAGTGTTTCAGTAGGTCGTTGAGTTTTCTTCTGATATCAGAAGCAGATATGAGTCTACGAGGTCACATACCATAGGCGGCTGTAAAATGACCAGCCACGAAACCTGCTATGCCAGCAAGAGCTGCAATGCCCAGCATTTCGAGCCCGCTCTTTATTGGATTGAGCCGAGTATAAATTGTTTTTGCAGCACCTACGGCAAATAATGTTATAACTGTTCCAATAATGGAGACTACGAGTGCAAAGTCATGTGGGAAAAAAGCATACGGCAAAACCGGAAATATTGCTGCTAAGATATACGCAGCAAAAATCCAAAATGCCCTCCATGCGGGGTTCTTTAGCTCTTTTGGCGAGATTCCATATTCATGAGCTGCCATTTCCTCCATTAAAAAGTTTGGGTTGCGAGTGACAGCTGACACACAAACTTTGAGTTCTTCAGGCGTCATGCCATGTTGACGATAGTATTCTACGAGTTCTGCTCGCTCATGTTCTGGGTGCTCTTTGATACTCTGGGCTTCCTCGTGGAGCTGTCGTTGGAGGACTTCAATTTCAGATTTGACGCCGAGGTAATTACCGGCAGCCATCGAGATTGCCCCTGAGATGGCGCCAGCTGTGCCAGCTAGTAGAACCACCTGCGAGCTTGTAGTTCCAGCAGCTACGCCTGTTACAAGGCCGAGAATGGAAACTAGGCCATCCTCTGCACCAAATATTAGCTCTCTAATAGCGCTCTTGAGGTTTTGCTTTTCCTCTGCGCCACCCTGAAGTTTATGTGGACAAGCTTCCTGCATAGCGTCATTTTCTATACTCACACATATCTACTTCCGCGCTGTCGAGAGAATTAAACATTATCAAAAGACTTCAAATTACCGCCCAAGTCTTTCGTCCACCAGCATTTCATGGACTCTTCTTGCAACTTCCAGAATTTCTTTTCGGGTAATTCCTAGATGTGTTACTGCACGGACGCGGTTATCTTTATATGCTCCCATTCGAACTTCTCGCTCGCGCATTTTTTGTGTAAACTCTATAGCAGTCATACCAATGCTGTCAGTTTGGAAGAAGAGGATATTCGTTTCGACTTCCTCAGGCTTGATATCAATCCCCTCATCCGCTAGGCGTTCGGCAAGGAGCTTAGCGTTTGCGTGGTCCTCAGCCAGCCGATCAACATGGTGTCGGAGAGCATAGAGTGCCCCAGCGGCAATTATCCCGGCTTGTCGCATTGCTCCACCGAAAACTTGCTGGTAGCGGCGCGCTTCCTTAATGAAGTCCTTTTCACCTGCAAGAGCAGCTCCAACTGGCGCTCCTAGCCCCTTTGAAAAGCATAATGTAACTGAGTCTACTGGGTATGCATATTCTTTTGCCGAGATGCCGCTTGCGACAACAGCATTCATCAGGCGTGACCCATCCATGTGAACAGATAAGCCATGTTGCCGCGCAATGTCAGCGACTGCCATCAACTTCCCCAACGGCCAAATTGCCCCGCCGCCAAGGTTCTGGGTTTGCTCAACCGAAACCAGCCTGCTTCTCGGCGCATGGGGGTCGTCTGGCCTCAGCGCGGCAAGAACGTTTTCCTCGGTGAAGATGCCCCGTTCGCCGTGGAGTGGATATATTGATACGCCGGAAAGAAACGCTGGGGCGCCGCCTTCAAATTGGATTGCATGCGAGCGCCAATCCATGATTATTTCATCGCCTGGTTTGGTGTGGGTTTTGAAGGCAATTTGATTTGCCATAGTTGCAGAAGGCAGGAATAGCGCGGCTTCCTTGTCCAAAAGTTCACATATGGCGTCCTGAAGGGCATTGACAGTTGGGTCCTCGCCTCGCTGAGAGTCGCCCACTTCCGCCTCTGCCATTGCCTTTCGCATTTCGGGGGTGGGTAATGTAACAGTATCACTTATCAAGTCAATCATCTTTTCGCCTCCGGGCAATTTCATCCTTCATAGTATACCCCATTCATCCTAAAATGGTGAACTCCAAACAATATTACCGCTTGCATGTATTTCTTGGATGTTTTGGGTATTTACATGGAGACCAATACATTGCCAAGAAGGACGGAATATGTTATAATAACGGCGTTCCACGGGGCTTAGAACTTGGTTCCGCGGCCCGGTGGATTTTTTTCGATAGTTTAACTTTTTAAGGGGAGATAAGATTGAAGAAAGGAATACATCCTGAATACAGGCCTTGCAAAGTGATTTGTGCATGTGGCCACACATTCGAAACTCGGTCAACGATACCCGAAATTCGGGTTGAGATTTGCTCGGTGTGCCATCCGTTCTTTACAGGCCGCCAAAAAATCGTTGATACCGAAGGTCGGGTAGACAAATTCCTTCAGAAATACGGCATGAAGTCTGAAGAAAAGTCAGAAGAGAAGAAGGAAAAGGCAGAGAGCTAAACCCTTGGCAGAGCAGAAAAACAACGTTCAATATGGCGGACAGGCGGTTATCGAGGGCGTTATGATGCGAAGCCCGCGGTTTTTTGCCGTCGCCTGCCGCAAGATGAATAGGGAAATAGTCGTCCAACAGGAGAGCGTGGAATCCTTACTTCGCAGGTTCCAATGGCTAAACAAACCTTTCCTCCGCGGCACTTTAGCGCTTATAGATGCTATGGTTCTTGGGATAAAATCGCTTATGTATTCTGCAAATGTAGCAATGGAGGACATTGAGAATGCAAATCCCAAGAAACAAAAGGGAGGACAAGGAACAGTGGCCGGGCTGTTTGGCGTACTGAAAAGCATAGTACTATCGAGCGCCTTGTTCCTTGTAGGAACGGCTGGCGAAAGCGAACTAAAAAAGAAGAGCACGGTAAATGATATCGCTATTGGAGGAACGCTTGTTCTCGGGCTTGGGCTTGGAGTAGGCTTGTTTGTTATCCTCCCACATATTGTTATCGGCTTACTTGAAAAAACTATCAAAAGCAGTATACTTCTAAATCTTGCCGAAGGGATTTTCCGCCTTGCGCTTTTCGTGGGCTATGTGGCTGCTATTTCATTGATGAAGGATATTCGCCGGGTATTCGAATATCACGGCGCGGAGCACAAAGTGATAAACACCTTCGAAGCCGGGCTTGAGCTTACTCCCGAGAACTTTGCAAAGCATGGAACAATTCATCAGCGATGCGGAACAAGTTTTATACTCCTTGTGCTAGTATTAAGCATTTTTCTTTTTGCATTTCTGGGCTGGCATCATATCTGGTATCTTAGAATTATCTCTCGGCTAGCCCTCTTGCCGGTTCTTGCAGGCTTGGCATATGAAGCTATAAGATATGCAGGAAGGCATAAGGATTCGAAAGTTGTTAATTTCTTCCTTGCACCAGGCTTGCTACTTCAAAAACTAACAACTCGCCAGCCTTCGGATGACCAAGTTGAGGTCGCATTGAAGGCGCTCGAGGCAGTCCTGGATAAGGAGCGTGAGTCTGGCTCTCCGGTTCCACAGGCGGCTTAATAATCAATTTGTGGAAAAAGTTTGTGTAGCTGACCATGTTTGAACGCCTACAAGAAGTAGAACAACGATACGACGAGCTAACTGATAAGCTAAGTGATCCGCAGTTACTGGCTGATCCAAAGGAGTACCAGCGGATAGCCAAGATGCACGCTGACCTCACCGATATTGTGACTAAGTATCGGGAATATAAACGCACGCACCAGGAAAAGCTAGATACTGAGGAACTCCTTCGCGAACAACTCGACGAGGAAATGCGCAATCTAGCCCAAGCCGAATTGGATAGGCTCAAAGAGAAAGAGCGTCAGTTAGAGCAAGAACTTCGCATCATGCTCCTGCCAAAAGATCCAAATGACGAGAAAAACGTCATTATTGAAATCCGAGCTGGTACAGGTGGCGAGGAAGCTGCGCTTTTTGCAGGCGACCTGCTTCGCATGTATTCTCGGTATGCTGAGCGCAAACACTGGAAAACTGAGCTTTTGAGCGCTAATGAAACTGGTATTGGTGGTTTTAAAGAAGCGATAATGGCGGTCGAAGGAAAAGGCGCATACAGCATGCTTAAGTTCGAAGGCGGTGTTCACCGCGTCCAGCGCGTTCCTCAGACGGAAAGTGGCGGACGCATTCATACATCAGCAGCGACCGTAGCCGTCTTGCCGGAGCCAGAAGAAGTTGAAGTTGAGATAGACCCTGACGACCTTGAAATAGAAACCTACAGGTCTTCTTCCGCAGGCGGGCAAAATGTTCAAAAGAACGAAACTGCCATCCGTATCACCCATAAGCCTACCGGCATCGTAGTTACTTGCCAAGATGAACGCTCTCAGCTTCAAAACAAGGAAAAGGCAATGCGCATGCTACGCGCACATCTCCTCGAACGCATGACTCGTGAACAACAAAATGAAATTACCGAAACGCGGCGGAGCATGGTAAGGTCCGGAGATAGAAGCGATAAAATTCGCACTTATAATTTCCCTCAGGGACGCGTAACAGACCACCGAATTGGCTACACAATTTATCGGCTTGATAGCTTTATGGATGGCGACATCCAGGAAATGGTAGACCAGCTAATTAGCGCAGATCAAGCTGAGCGCCTGAAGGGTGAAGAAGAAGTAGCTTAGGCTAATGCAAACTAAAACTACCTTCAAGCCAACAATCAAGCAAATCCTCACCAAAGCCGTTGCCGTCCTCGAAAAAGTCGAGGTAGATACTCCTCTACTGGATGCCGAGGTGATGCTTTCAGAATTATTGGGCGTGCCGAGGTCATATCTATTTGCCCATCCAGAGGAACTTCTTGATTGCGTAGTTGTCGGCCATTTTGAGTCTTGGCTTCGTTTTCGCGAACAAAGAGTCCCGCTTGCTTATATCATTGGCCATAAGGAATTCTATGGACTTGACCTTGAGGTCACGCCGGCAGTTCTAATTCCTCGGCAGGAAACCGAAGTCCTAGTTGAGACTGCACTTTCAGCTCTTAGAGGCATTGCGTCACCAATGGTCGCCGAGGTTGGAGTAGGAAGCGGTGCAGTTGCAATTGCATTGGCAAAGTCAGTTCCCGATTCGATGGTTTTTGGTACGGATTCATACGAGCAAGCACTTGAGGTTGCACGCAGAAATGTGGAAAAACACGCTTTGGCACAGAGAATCAAACTTCGGCTTGGAAACCTTCTCGAGCCATTGGCAGGTCTGACCTTTAGTGTCATTGTTTCAAACCCGCCGTACATACCTACAGACGAGATTCCAAATCTTCAGCCAGAGATTTTTCGATACGAGCCACTGGTAGCGCTAGATGGAGGGCCCGACGGCCTTGAGTACCACAGGAGAATTGCCTGTGAGGCACCATCATACTTGGAGCCGGGTGGCCTGCTGATTTTGGAGGTCGGTTGCGGGCAGTCAGATGCCGTGAAGGCATTACTAGCTTCGGCAGGATTCACACATATACGCTCAAAGCGCGACCTGGGTGGCGTGGAAAGGGTAGTGATTGGTAAATACAATGCGCACACTTGTGTTAAGAACTAATCCAGAAAGCCCCGACCCCCAGGTGATTCTCCAAGGGGCTCAGGCAATCAGGCGAGGGGAGCTGGTAGCTTTTCCTACGGAAACAGTCTACGGCTTAGGTGCTGATGCTTTCAATGAGAGGGCAGTGGAACGAGTCTTTGAGGTCAAGGGGCGTCCAAAGAATAATCCGCTGCCGGTGCAGATAGCATCTGTTGAAGATGTTTCTTCGCTTGCTGTAGAGATTTCGGACGTAGCGAAGCGGCTTATGGAGCACTTCTGGCCTGGGCCGCTTACATTGGTACTGCGTGCATCTCCTCGTGTATCTAAACTAATAACTGCTGGAACGGGCAAGATTGGCATTCGCATTCCAGACCACCCGGTTGCGCTTGCTTTAATTAAGAAGGCGGGGACGCCAATCGTAGCCCCAAGTGCTAATACTTCCGGTGAACCTCCTCCAACAACCGCGGAGCAGGTGCTGACCTATTTAGAAGGAAAGATTGAGCTTGTCATTGATGCTGGTCCTACCGAAATCCAAGTTTCGTCAACCGTCCTTGATGTAACGGAAACGCCACCCAGGGTACTTCGTGCAGGCAGCATCACTTGGGAAATGCTCCTACCATATATAGCGTAAACCAGCATGCTAGCGTTAGCTGGCCATTGACATGCGCCTGGTTCAATAGCTATACTCTATTCGTATCCTCTTCGAAAGGAACCACGATATTATGGCCTCTGTCGAGGGAATGATTATTTCCTTCTACAATTGGCGCCTGGATTACGTCTGCAAGAAAACATGGTAATGGAAGCAAGTCGGAAGGAAATTAGGCAACAGGCGAATACCAGTGTTTCGGAGTATCGAAGCGGGCGGATTGGCATATCTTTTCGAGCGCTCATGATTGGCCTTGCGTTGGTTGCCGCCACTTGTTTTGTGGTTTCATATGCCGAGTTGGTCATCATGCGCATCCAAATTGGTTTTCTTCAAATGCCGCCTGCTGTTATTGGTATCTTCTTTTTCATAGTTTTGCTCAATAAAGGAATGCAGAGGCTTCGAAGTAGATTTGGCTTGTCCGCTGGCGAGCTGATGATGATTTACTGTATGATGCTAGTTGCCTCGATGATTTCCTCGCGTGGCATAATGGAGAAGATTATTCCTTTATTAGTTACTCCAAATTATTTTGCAAACTCAACTAATAGGTGGCAGGAACTATTCTACCCTTATATCAAGAAGTGGATTGTACCATTTGACCCCCAGGGTGAAGCAAAACAGTTTGTGGCATTGCGTTTCTACGAGCGGCTTAGAGCTGGAGAAGCTGTCCCATGGGATGCATGGATTACGCCATTCCTTGCTTGGGGTGTCCTTGTACTTCTTGTCATTTTTGCATTCCTTTGTTTGGCAACAATTCTTAGAAGGCAGTGGGTGGACAACGAGAAACTTTCATTCCCACTCGTCCAGCCACCTCTTGAGCTTGTTAAGGAAGATCAGGCGCGGCCATTGCTTAAGAATAAACTCTTATGGGGCGGAATTGCGCTGCCGGTGTTGGTATTTGGATTTAATGGCTTGCATAATTGGTATCCAAACGTGCCTGAAATTCCGTTGCATAAGACTCTAAACGAATATCTTGTGAATCCGCCGTGGACGGAAATGTATTTTACGCCCATATACTTCTCGTTTGCAGCGATTGGTTTTTTCTTTCTATTGCCATCGGATTTGCTCTTCGCGCTTTGGGTTTTTGCAATTCTTGCACGTATTCAAGGAGTTATTGCGGCGTCGTTTGGTATGGATTTGTATAGAATGCCGATGTACGGCACCCACCTCTTCGTGGGCTACCAAGTCGCGGGTGCATATGTTGTTCTAGCGGGCTATCTGATTTATGTTGCTATCCCTCACCTCAAGAAGGTTGTTCAAGCGGCAATGGGCGCTGGAAAGGTGGACGACGGCGATGAGGTGATGCCTTACTCAGTAGCTTTTTGGGGATTGTTAATTAGTTTCGCGCTAATCATTGGTTGGTCTTATTTGGCTGGAATGTCGTTTTGGATAGCACTTCTCGAATTTGGCGTTTTCATTTTTGTAATTGCGCTCGTAATGGCACGGAGTACAGCAGAAGCTGGCATGCTAATGACTGAAACCTCCTTTAGGCCTGTTGATTTCTACCGTTTGTTTGCGCCTGTCCATTCACTAGGCCCCGGAAATATGACAATGCTTGCTTTCTTTGACGCAGCATTCCTGCGCGACCAGCGTGGGTTACTGCTAACCGGCTTCCTCGATGGTTTGAAAATTTCCGATGGTGCGAATGTTCGGCGTAGGACATTCCTCCCAGTATTTGTCGTCGCAATCCTTGCGGCGCTCGTAATTGCCGGGATTATCCAGCTGTGGTTGCCGTATTCCAAGGGTGCACTCACCATGTATTGGTATACATACCAAGGCAACCCGGTTTGGGCGTTCTCCGAATATCAGAGCCACATGGCGAACTCAATCCCAGGAACATGGCAGGCGCCTGTGTTCTTCATTGTTGGCGTAGTTTTCACCGTATTTCTTGCTTACATGCGTGCGATGTTCTATTGGTGGCCATTTCATCCACTTGGCTATGCCCTATGTATTTCCTGGACTATGACTGTTTTTTGGTTTTCTTGCTTCGTTGCATGGCTTATCAAGACCGTGATACTTCGCTATGGTGGAATGCGCCTATATGTCAGGGCTAGACCCTGGGTTTTGGGAATGGTACTGGGTGAGTTCGGCATGGCTGTAATTTGGACCCTTATTAGCGCTTTGACTGGTGCCCCCACTCCTGAATTTCCTTGGCCTTAAATATAAAAAATTACAATTTCTGATTTAAAGATACTTGACTAAAGTAAAGAGATGCGATAAAATTATTTAACCCTGGGCGGTTGCTTGCCCAGCAAGATGCAAGGAGGTATGAGATATGCCTGTCGGAAAGGTAAAATGGTTTAACGACGCCAAGGGTTATGGTTTCATCGAAACCGAGGAAGGCAGGGATGTCTTCGTTCACTACTCCGCAATTAGCATGGACGGCTACAAAAGCCTGTCCGAGGGGCAAACTGTGCAGTTTGACATCGTGGATGGTGCGAAGGGACCGCAAGCAGCTAACGTTTCTCCCCTTTAAGTTGCTTTGTTAAGATCCTAAAGGGCTGATCTTTGTACAGGTGCTAAGGTTAGGCCAAATACTGAGTCGGAATTCCCGATAATAACAGTCCTGGCAGCGTACAGAGCGTATCTACTTCTAGCTGTTACTGGTCAGCCCCTTCCTTAATCGGTGGTCACTGGGAACTTGGAGACTGCTATCTGTTTCACGGCTAGGTCGCCGTCGTGCACTACGAGCCGGAAGTCAGAGTTGCAATTCTGCCGCCCTGCGAACATCGCATCTTCAAGAACGAATGTCTCGCGCTTCCAGATACCGCTTCCCATTAACCGGACGGTTTTGCCCGCATCTTTATATGCTCCATTAAAAGGTTCAGTATTTGCCGTAGAGTCGTATTGTAATGAAAATGACCCTTGTGTTCCATCATAGTAGTCAACGATTATGTAAGTTTTTCCGCTTACCGGCATGTTGTCGCTCACCCCAAAATATAAGTACCGAGTTGGGCTAAGGGGATTAGGCATTGTCTGACGGCAAGGAGTTTCCCCAATGATTTTCGGCTCGCTCAGCCCGTCGTCGCATTTGTTCATCCATAAGCCCCGAGCTTCGGAGGTTGTTCCAAGCGGTAGCACCACCTCTGCCACAGTCCTGAGTCGCACTGGATGCTCATCTACGGATATACTTATCCATGTCGAGCGTTGTCTTAATTCGTCGCCTTTCGGACGGATGTATGTAACGTAAAAGCTGGCTTTCTGGTAAAAGCTGATGGTCTTTTTCTCCTGATTTAGCGATAGATTAACTGGCAGGAATGG
The DNA here is from genome assembly GCA_029907255.1 of Armatimonadota bacterium. Classification (NCBI taxonomy): domain Bacteria; kingdom Bacillati; phylum Armatimonadota; species Armatimonadota bacterium. The sequence continues at coordinate 59,531 of JARYMF010000005.1, read as the reverse complement.
CGAAATAGTAACGTTTTCCATTCTTTGTTTTGGAAAAGCATTTTCAAGCTCGATTTTGGCTAACACTTTTTCAGGCGTCGCTTTGACAATTTTTTGTCTTGCCGTGAATGGATCCACAAGTTGCACTTCAAAGGGATAATTTAATTTGATTTGTGCCCCATTGTGTTCAAACGATAGTTCCCCAATGATTGGGAAAACCCTTGGCCGATAGAGGCTATTTCTTGGAGCCTTAATATTATAAGTAAACTCCGCTGACTTGCCAGGACTGAGGTTGGCTATTAAGCTAGGTGATGCATCAAGCTCACACGTCCACTCATCTGGCACTGACAATCGGACATTTGGCTTTATTATATTCTCCCTTCCAAAATTATGGATTGTGCACTTTACCCCGAATTTTCTACCTGCGAATATCTTATAATCTGCATTAGTTTCTGATGGGTAATCCATCTTGATGTTAAATTTGATGGGCAAAAGGGCGCAATATGCTTCCGTCAACAATCGTTTATTATAAGCGAGCGATTCATCGAAACCCGACTCAAGCTCCGCGCTGACCTCACTTATCTTTTGCCGCAATATCTCAAGCTTCTTTTTATAGCTCAAGCCAGAGGGGTCTTGAGCACATAATGAGCGAATTACGTTATTAATGAAGTCAGAAGCCTCTATTATTTCATAATTCGTGAGGGGTTTTGCGAGGAAAGTAATGCTTGATTTTGTGGTCTGAGCTTGAATTTCCTTTAGGTGTTTATTCTCACGACCCAACTCAAATACCAGGGGATTATTGCAAATGCGTGGCAAGGTAATCTTGCTTGGTTTTGAGTTGAAATGGGTCAGTAAGTGCCCACCGCCATAGTCCTTTAATTCGTAGATAGGTTGTTGTGATTCGGATGAGTGGACGGAAGAGCAAGTGACTATGGCTAGAGCCACTAAAATTAAGATTCCGAGTGTCTTTTGTCTATGCAATTGAGAGTTCCTCCATTCGTGATTCAATGGTGGAAAGTATAAGTTCATGCAGCCGAGGGTTCGATGTGGCAATGCAACTGCGAATATTTGACTCAGAAGCGTTCAATAGCAAAGTATCGTCGAGTTTGTTTCCATAAGCATCTGTTACGGTGCAGCCAGCAGTTTCAGCAATTAACACCGCTGCTGCGATGTCATAAGGGAATAAACCCATTACGGTTCCCATTCCGGCTTGGATGAAACGATTGCGTGTCTCTGGGAAATCACGGAAAATTCGGTTTCCTACGTCTACTACTGCGCTCAACTGACCTGTTAGAAGTCGTGTTAGAGAGTATGCAGTGCTGCTAAAAACGAAGACTCCGCCTCTTAGGGAGGATTTGTCTATTAGCGGCGATAGGACATCAGTCACCAGTTCGATTGGCCGACCTGCAAGTTCAAAGGTCCAAGCCATCTTGTCTAACTCCTCATTTGCCGAAAGCGTCACCGGTAGTTCACGCTCGCCTTCACGAATGCTTGCAAAGCCCTTTCGACTAGCTGTGAATAATCGGTCATTTTTAATCTCGAGAATACAGCCAAAAACAACGTCAGAGAGGCGAATATCCTCTGAACATGGAGCAAGCGCGATGGAAACGACGCAACTTTCGAAACCTGCCATTGCTGGGCGAGTGCCGTCAATTGGGTCGATGATTAAGACATATTCAGGTTTTCCAAACTTCACTAGCCCACGGTCTTCTGAATAATATGCGACCTGAAGCTCGTGCTTTCGGATGAAGTCGTCTATGGCTTGTTCTGCAATTTTATCTATTTCAAATGCCTCGTCGCCACTAACTGACTTCCCTTTTACCAACCTCGATGTTTGCAAGCCGATATGGGGTCGTACTGTTGCGCGGATAGCATATGCAAGCTCGACCAACGTTTTCGGTAGTTCCATAGATTACAATCTCCGCGGCATTCCAAGCGCTGAACTAGCAAGATTCAATTACATGCAAAGTATATAGGTTCAATCTCTCGGCCGTCAACTTAGTGGCGCATTATGTGTTGGAGTTTCTAGGTTTATTTTTCCTCAGCGTCGGGCAGAAAAAGTAGCCGTAACATCTAGGAAAATATGCAGTTACCGCGCTCTGCAATATTCGAATAATTGACATTCGCAGAAGGAGACCATAAAGTGTATAATTAATTTACTAATGAAAAAAGTTCAACATCCAGGGAGACCATGGCGAAGCAAAAGAAGAATCAACAAAAACTTCAAAATCAATCAAAACCGATAAAAGAGCCAAAGCGGACATATGCAGGTTTTCTTGCATCGCTAATTGCCATTATACTCGGTTTCATCGCTCAAATGGTGATGGCAGTTATCGTTTACCCTCGCCTTCCCGAACAGATACCATCAGGTTGGGCAGGCTCGGCTACTCCATATAACACCATTCCCTCGTGGACTGTTTTCCTCCTCTTTCCTAGTGGCCAAATTGGCATGCTTATACTAATCATGTTTGCCCGCCGGGATGAGCAAGGACGGCGAATATTAGATGCAGGCAATGCCGTCTTTCTGATATTACTCTCGGCATTGTTCACAGTTTTACAGGCATCTGCATTCCGTCTTCACTGAGTTTTCTTATATCTTCATAAGTGTTTGCAAAGCATAGCTGACGTGGGCAAATCTTCGCAAAGGAAATAGCATGGTTTGCTAAAGGATTTCTAGGAAGCCCTGCGGAACTTAGCAAATAAACCATGTGCTAAACTTTACCTCAGTATTCTTAGGGAGGTTCAAAAATGGTATCAAAGGTTGCCCTTGTGTTAGCTATGTTCCTCAACGTAATTATTTGCCAGGCTGCGCTTGACATCTATCCCCAAGTGGAATCAATCTGTCGCCTCTGGGAAGGGGAAACTAAACAGGTGAACGCGCTTTGGGGTGAGAACCCAAAGGAAATGCAGTTTGGCGAAGGGCGAAGCAAAGTCATAATTGCTGATTTAAAGGGGCCAGGGATCATTACAATGATTCACTTTGCACTTCCGCAGGCGATGAAGTTGAATCGCGATACTATACTTAGAATTTATTGGGATGGCGAGAAAAATCCTAGTGTTGAGACACCGCTTGTAGATTTCTTCTGTGACCCCAATGGTGTTCTTGAGCGTGTGGAATCGGCCCTTGTTAACAAGAAGCGTGGATGGAATTGCTATTTCCCAATGCCATTCGCCAAGTCGGCCCGAGTTGAGGTCGAAACGGACAATCCGCGCTATCCAAACGGTTCGTGGTCGGCAAACCCGTGTTATAGCTACGTTATCTACCGCACGCTTAAGTCATTGCCGCCGGACGTCGGATATTTTCATGCTACTTGGCGGCAGAAGACGCTCCTTCTTGGCAAGGAAGATTATAAGGTTTTCGAAGCACGGGGCAGGGGACAATTTATTGGTTGGAATGTTACCATCCGTCATGTTGGCAATCCGTCGGGAGGATATCCAGTAGATGAAAATGTTAAATTCTACATTGACGGAGAGGCAGAACCATCCATTGAATGGCAAGGTCTAGAGGATTCATTTGGCTTTAGCTGGGGATTCCCCAAGCAGGAGAATAGCTTTGCATATACTGGATACCAGCCGTTTCTAAATGGTGCGGCGGCATATCGTTTTACTCTTAATGACTGCATTTCATTTAAAAAATCGTTAAGGATGACAGTCGGCTTTGGCAAGAACGAAGCGCCTTTCTTCCGCGAAGAGTTCTCTAAATCCGAGAACCCCCTCCAAATTTCAAGCGTGGCATATTGGTATCAGAAAGAGCCGCATATGCTGTTTTCTCCGCTACCGCCGGCAAGAAGTCGCCGGCCTTTTGTAGTGCCCCAAGCTAAAACCGAGCCTCCGGAGCCCGGAGAGACTTTTGTCGTGCATTGCGGTAGATTACAGAATGAGGATGAATACCTCGCAGAGGGCTGGGATTTTGTTTTAAAGAAAGGCTATTCATTCTCAGGTTCGCCTTGGCCAGGTCCTGTTAATTACTGCTGGGCTGATTTTGATTCGCTTGAATTCGACATCATTTGTCCGAAAGGGGTTTCAGGAACATTGCGCATGTTTATTATCGACCCAGACAATTTTGGTGGTGGCCGGAAACAGTCCATCACGGTAGCAGGACGGTTAATAGGGGAATATGAGGGTTTCCAATCAGGTAGGTGGATCGAGGTTCCAATTGCTGCAAGCGATACTTCAACCGGCCGCATACCGGTTGTGATGAAGAATCTCAAGCCTCGGAGCAATGCAGTTGTGTCTATACTGCGCTTTCGTGTGAGGTGAAAATGTCTCCTAAGATAACTAGACGTGAATTCTTGACTGGTGCCATAGCTACTGCATATTCGCCTAAGTTGCTTGCCAATTCGGAGCGAAAGCTTGCATCGCTAACCGACCGTGTAGTACTTGGCAAAACCGGCATCAGGGTTTCCTATCTCGGTTTTGGTACTGGTACAAAAGGCTGGGACAAGCGTTCAAACCAAACCAAACTCGGAACGGTTAAGTTTTCCCGCTTAATCAATTATGCTTATGACCTTGGAGTGAACTATTTCGACGTTGCAGATATCTATGGTACACACTCGTATGTTCGTGCTGCTCTCAGGCGAATACCTCGGGAAAATTATGTTATCCAAACTAAGATATGGTACCGCACGTGCAAAGACGCTCAGCAGGATTTAGACCGGTTTCTTTTAGAGCTCGGTACCGACTATATAGATATCCTCTTGGTTCACTGCGTAACCGAGGGCACATGGGCTGCTGACCAGCGCGAAATTATGGATGTGCTTTCTGCGGCGAAGGAAAAGAAGATTATCCGAGCACATGGAATTTCAATCCATTCGCTTGAGGCGATGAAGTCAGCGATTGAGAACTCTTGGGTAGATCTTGCCCTTGTTCGTATTAACCACAAGGGCGCGAAAATGGACGGTCAACCTTCCGAGGTAGTGACGGTGATAAAGAAACTGCATAACGCAGGGAAGGCCGTCGTTGGGATTAAAATTCTGGGCGAGGGGACAATAGCTGAGGAGCGTGATGCTTCGCTTAAGTATGTACTTGGCCTTGATTGCATTGATTCCATAATTGTCGGCTTTGAATCAACCGAGCAAATTGACGATATCCTGAAGCGTAGTAAAAGTATTATGACTTAAGTCTTGCCATAATTGACAAGCCAAACAAAGCCTTGCCAACAAATATTGGCAGCCTCTCGTATTAATATACAGCAGCGGTGATTCCACGAAGGGGACGCTGAAAATGGATATACTTGAGAAACTGAACAAAGCCTTCGCTGGTTGGTACGAATCCTGGTTTGGCGATGCAGAAAGCGATATTCGGCCAAAGGATGTGCTGCGAAGGATCATCAATGCTATGGAGGATAACCGCAAGGAGGGGATTGATGGCAAGGTTTATGTGCCGAATAAATATATACTTGAGCTCAACTTTGAGAGTGACGAGGAAAGAGACTACCTTCTGGCATTTCTAGACAAAGCAGAGCTCGAATCAGCCCTCCGCAAGTATATGGCGCAGAATAAATACTACCTTCGTGGACCGCTGGATTTTACCATCGAAGAACTATCCGTTGAGGAAGGCAAATCTCAGCTAGAAAAACTAAGGGTAAAGTGCAAATGGGATGTTCGTCCTGCTGAGAAGGAAATTGAAATGTCCAATCAAATTGGTCCACAAATGCCTTATAAGCTCGAAGAGGAACACACCATACCCGCCGTCGAGACATGGGATGACGCAACGATTGCACCCCCAACTCTCATTGTTAACCATGTTGATGGGAGAGTCCAACAATTTATGCTGAATAAGCCCGACATTTTAATCGGAAGATCAAAGCGGTTAGGTAACGATTTGATTCTTGATAAGGATGGAATGGTTTCGAAAAGGCATGCTCGAATCACCCTTGGCAAAGAAGGCTTCAAGATTAGGGATTTGAACAGCACAAACGGCGTTTGGGTGAATGACGAGCGCATTGAAAGTCACTTACTCAGAGATGGCGACCACATCAGGCTTGGCGCAACACAAATGGTTTTCAAAAGCTCGGCAGCCGAACCGAAGATTCCGCCGCTAGCTACTTCGTGTGCAAGACGCCCGCGATTGTTACTCAAGACTCCATGCGGAACTGAAGAAGAATTTCTGTTGGCATCGGAGGTCATTATTGGCAAGTCCCTGACTTCTGATGTTCGCATTACAGATGCCGGCGTGGAAAGTCAACATGCCAGGGTGTTCTCGCCTGACGGGATAATTTTTTACTTGGAGGATCTCGGTAGTCGCAGCGGAACCAGAATCAATGGCGAGCTAGTGCCTGCACACTCGCCGGTGAGGCTTCTGCCAGGCGATAAGATAGTTGTAGGGAAAGTAGAGATCGGCTTTGAAATGGATTAGTCTCTTTAGTTATACCCTAGGGATATTGAAATATGTGTTTTTGGCATGCCTCACGTTATTTGTTGTGTATGTGATAGGCTTGCTGAGGAGAGATTTATAACAGGTAGATATGGCTATCCCGACCTTAAGTTCGTCATATAAGACTCACAAAGGAAAGCGGCTTTCAAACGAGGATGCTTGCCTAGCTGTTCCATCTGAACAACTCGGAGGGGTACTTGATGGTCTATACATTGTTGCAGATGGCATGGGTGGAAGATCTTCTGGTTCAGTAGCAAGCGTCATGGCTGTTAACACCATCCGGGATGTGCTCCTTTCCCAGCTAGTCAGTGGAATTATGGACATCAAAGGAGCGTTAGCGCACAGTTTTAAAGCAGCAAATGATGCCATTTATAGGCAGGCAGCATCTAGCCCCGAACTTCAGGGCATGGGGACCACTTGTGTCGTTGCCGCAGTCAAAGGCGAACAGGTTTACTTGGGGCACATGGGTGATAGTCGCGCTTACCTTTTTCGCAACGGAGAACTTTGCCGTCTAACAGAGGATCACTCATTCGTTGCTGAGAAAATCAAGGCAGGCGAAATAACCGAAGAGCAAGCGCGCAAAAGTCGGTTCCGCAATGTGGTAACTCGCACGGTAGGTATAGAGCCAGATGCAGAGCCTGAGATAAGCTCTACCGACTTGAAACTTGGCGATATTCTTCTTCTCTGCACAGATGGTTTGACGGTTCCTGTTTCTGAGGTTGAAATAAAATCCATCCTAGCTAGTGTGTCTGGTCCTGAGGAGGCGTGCGACGAGCTTGTGAATGCGGCGCTGAGGAATGGTGGTTCAGATAATATAACCGCCGTTGTTGCAGCCTATGGATGGGATAAGAGCATTACACCAGCCATGCCCAGGAATAAACGCAGCTTTTCGATATTCATTGGTATAATTGGATTGCTTTTGGGAATCGGGATTGGGCTTTGCGGGAGCAACTTGCTTCCGTCGAGGCACCTAAAGCCGCCCCCCATTAAGAAAGCCCAGACGCGGCGTATAAGTCTTGCAAATATCGAGTATGATGAACCGGTCTCACTTAGCTATGTACCGCTTCAGGGCAAAATTCTCTTGCTCAATCAGCAGGGGTTTATACATGTTGTTGATAGAGAGGGCCGTTTGCTCAGGTTGGATTCTTCTGGTGCTATTCTCGGCACCCTTGCGGCGAACGACTTGCTGAAACCTAAGCCATCTATGGCATCGTTTATGATTGCTTCAGATTTTCAAGGCAATCTTTACATCTCCAACCCCGTTGGAAAGCAAATTGTAAAGTTTGCGCCCGATGGTCTTTTCCTAAGGACGATTGGAGAGGGCAAGCTTGTTGCTCCTGAAGCACTCGCAGTAGATAAGGACGGGAACATATTCGTAATTGATAGTGGGCGGCTGAAGGTAATCCGCGTTAAAGCTCAAAGTGAAGTGTCTAATGGTCCATAGCCTAATTAAACACCAATTATTCAGTATCAATAACCATGGCGCTAGGAAAAATTGGAAAATATGAAAAGCTCGATGTGCTTGGCCATGGAGTTTCGGGCATTGTATATCTCGCATGGGATACCCTCCTTGGCAAGCATGTTGCTTTAAAGGAGATAAGTCTCCAGGCTGCGGATGAGGCACGGTTTATTGAGGAGGCGCGCGTGCTCGACCGCCTGCGCCATCCAAATATAGTGCAGGTGAACAGTGTTGACAAGATAAACGGGCACTTGGTAATTGACATGGAGTACGTGAAAGGAACAAACCTTCACGAGTACATGCGCCGCCGGGGAAAACTTCCGCCTGAAGAGGCATTGAGAATCGCCATTCAAGTATGCGATGCGCTTGATTTTGCCCATAAGAATCATATTGTCCACCGCGATATCAAACCAGCCAACATTCTGCTTTCTGAGAATGGAAAAGCGAAAATTGTGGATTTTGGCCTCGCGGAGATTTTAGGAAGCGGTTCTTATGCAGGTGGTGCAGGAACCTACGCATATATGGCGCCAGAGGACTTCGAGGAAGAAGAGCATTCGGACCATAGGTCGGACATTTGGTCGGTCGGCGTTGCTCTCTACGAAATGCTCACTGGACAGCGCCCTTTCCAAGCAGCAAAGCCAAAGGACCCATTCTCGTGGAAGCGGGCGGTCGAGGAAGACACGCCAATTCCAATTACCGAACTCGAACCATCTTTACCAGGTGATTTGGAGCAGGTTATCTGCAAAGCACTGGCGAAGGATAAATATGACCGCTACCAAAGTGCAGCTGAGTTGCGGGATGACTTAAAATTTATCCTGGGGCGCATTGATAGGTCGGTTTTACAAACAGGCTCTAAACATTTCGAGGATCTGCCTGCTTTAAATAAAGAAGAGTTCAAGAATCCAGAAATTGAACTCTCGCTGGACGAATTGAACTTTGGTAAAGTTCGCCAGGGAGAAACAAAAAGCCTGAAGCTGCGAGTTCGCGTGCCGGGGCGAGGAAAAACAAAAGGGAGAGTTGCTTCTCAGCCGGGATGGCTGAGTGTCAGCCCACAGGTTTTCAACCGCCGCAAGCAGAGTCTGTTTTTGGTTGCTGAAGGGGGAAATGTTTGGCAGCCTGGCATTTATGAGGACCATCTAACATTGGAAGTAGATGGCCAAACGATTACTATCCCGGCGGTTGTGGAAATTCTGCCAGCAAGAAGGCAGTTCGAAGAAGTATTTTGGTGGTATGTACCACTTCTTGTCATGTGCATGCTTCCACTTTTGCCTGCAGTGATGGGCAAGGGCGGAGTAATTGGGGTTGGATTAATTATAGCAGGCCTTCTTGCCGCCATGCTCTTTATCATTAGCATGGCTGCCGATTTGGGAATTCTCGAGAGGTTTGTTCCTGGAGTAATTGCTGGCGTTGGCTTAGGTGCTATCATTGGTATGGTGAAGTCTTTTGCGGAAGGTAATTCGACGCTTGGAGCTAGCCAGATTATAATCACGTCGGCAGTTGGCACAGTGTTGTGCTTGCTAATCGTAGCGCAATTACTAACAGCATCGCGCTGGCGGCTGTGGGCGATTGCACTACTCTTTATTTCGCTTGCATCTTTTGCGATACTATTAAGGTAAGCAAAAATAAAGAATGATTTCCCAAGTTGGATTAGTTAGGAGTGGCTAAGTTGAATAAGAAAAAACTATTCTGGAGAATTTTGATTGTCGGAGTAATTCTTTATGGTATTACCAAAGGTATTACAAATCACGTAGAGATGAGTAGGTTGGCTCACGACCTTCGCTATGGCACTCAACAACAAAAGATTGCCGCCGCCAGGGAGCTCATGGAGCGTGATCGATTATTTGATATAATGCAGGAAATGACGCGCCTTGAGCGCATAAACATCATACGCACAGTTATCCGACGCATGCCTGGGCCAATGACGGTAAAGCAATGCTTGGTTCTCCTCAAAGATCCAAGAGTTACGGTTCGCAACAGAGTTGCAGCAGCACTTGTCGTGCTAGGCAGGGACCACATAGATTTGCTTGTGCCCGCGTTAAAAGATTCCGACGAAAACGTGCGCAAAGGTGTTTCGAATGCACTTGTTGCAATTGGGCCACCAGCAATCCCCAAGGTTAAGGAAGCTGTGCGAGCCCCTGAAACAAGGGCGGCGGCAAGCGATGTGTTAATTCGGATTGGCGAGCCTAGTGTTCCGGCGTTCGTCGAGTTGCTTAGAGATAAAGATCAGGATGTGCGAATGACCGCGGCTGTATGTCTTGGCAAGATAGGCAGTATGAAGGCAACGCCCGCTCTAATTAAAAGCACCCGTGACATTGCGGCCGTGCGACGGGTGGCAATCAGCTCTTTGTGCACGATATGCGATCCAAGAGCGACAGATATATTTATAGAAGTTCTTAGCAATCCCAACGACGATGGAGAGGTGCGCGCACGTGCTGCCCGGTCGCTAAGCGTCGTTGGCGGGGAAAAGGCAATTAAGGCTTTAGTTGCGGCATTAACAGATTTTGACTTGAAAGTTAGAACTTCGGTTATCTCCAGCTTGCAGAGAGTTGGAGCACCGGCGGTAGGACCAGTAGTTGCTGCCATGTCAGGCCCGCGGGACTTGAGAAGAGCAGCAGCGGCCGTGCTCGAAAAGATTGATTCGCCCGAAGCTGCAAAGGTTTTGCTAGTACTTGCTAGCGATCCTGACCCAGTAATACGCCTATCAGCTGCTAAAGGACTTGGTGAGCAGACTGCAACTCTTGAGCTTGAACCGCTTGTAAAATTATTGGGAGATCCAGACGGAAGAGTAGCAGAGGCAGCAGTTGATTCTCTTGCTTATATAGGTGACAAAGCTATTCCCAAGCTGGTTTCAGTGCTCAGTTCAAATGCTAGCGATGTGGTCAAGTACCGCGCATGTCGCGCATTGGCAGTGATTGGCACAAATGCAACTCCTGCGTTGCTTAAGGTGCTTGCTTCGGGAGGTGCTTCATCAAAATGGGCGGCTTATGCGCTGGGACTTATTGGAGACTACCGAGCAAAACCAAGCTTGGAAAAAATGGCAAAGACAGCAGACCCCGACCTGCGCTGGACTATCGAACGCGCCCTCCAGCGTCTATAGAGGTTATTCCTTTTTCTCCCCATGGTTGAGCAGTTCGTTGTTGTCTTGGGCAGTGGCTGCGGCTTCTATGTTCTCAGCCGTTACTTGCTCAAGAAGCTCTTTCCTGTAAATTGAAACGTTCTTGGGCGCTGTGATCCCCAAACGAACTTGCTCGCCACGGATCTCTACTACAGTGATCTCTATGTCACCGGCGATGACGATTCGCTGGCCAACTTTTCTGGCCAAGACTAACATTGGGCTACCTCTCCTGAGGCGGCTCAAACGCCTCGAGGTAATGACATGTGCTTTCCCCCTGACAGTTTGGGTTATGCAAAATATCCGCCAGCCTAGTACAATTGCCAGATTTATTCACTAGCAATTGGAATTATCGGCTAATCTTAAACAAAACACAAGTTTTGTTTCAAAGATTTACTGTTTATGCTCTATCTTTTTCACCTTTTTAGCGTTATGTCAAATTGACATGCTGGGCTCTGAATGTTATACTTAGCATCACATCAGTGAAAATTAGGATATCAAAGCGAAAGCTTACAAAGTAGTAAAAAACGAATACTTGGCAAAAGGACTGCCTGCCCATGAGCTCAAATATTGATTACGAAAAACTTGAAAAATTGGTTTCATTGGTGGAAGAAAACAACCTTACAGAGCTGACGATTGAAGAGGAAGGCTTTAGCGTCACAATCAAGGCTGAGGAAGACCGCGCCGTTACTTTAATGCCTAGTGTTGATCTTACAACTGTTGCCGAATTACCTAAGGAGGAGGGTCCAGCTGAGGTCGAAAGCACTGCTCCAGAGGCAACTACTTCCGAAGAACACTTATACCAACTGCGGGCTCCCATGGTCGGCGTGTTCTACAGCTGTCCTTCTCCTGATTCCCCGCCCTATGTGGAGGTTGGCGACATCATTGAGCCAGGGCAGACAGTAGGATTAATCGAAGCCATGAAGGTGTTTAGTGAGATACCAGCTGAGCAAGGTGGCAAAGTAGTCGCAATTTTGGTTGAGAACGCCAAGCTTGTCCAGCAAGGCGATATTCTGATGACGATAGATACCTCAGTAACTGAGTGAGGGCATATACAATTTGGTAGGAAAAATGGTACCGTCGGTACTTTTCACTCCTTACCCCCAATTATGGGCATTTTGATAATGTTTGGGAGGAAAGGTTGAAGCCTCTAATTAAGGTCGGACTTATTGGATTCGGGACAGTCGGTACTGGGACAGCCAAACTTCTACTAGAGAATGCAGAAGAAATTCGTCGCAAAGTTGGTTCGAGAATCGAACTTTCTGTAATCTGCGACCTTGACATTTCCACACCACGAGTTGTCAAAGTTGACCCCAGCTTACTCACTACCGATGTCTCCAAAGTTATCGATGACCCAGAGATAGATATCGTCGTAGAATTGATTGGAGGCGTAAAGCCGGCTGGCGATTTTATTCGTCGTGCTCTCAAAAACGGCAAGCACGTTGTTACTGCGAACAAAGAACTAATCGCAAAAGAAGGGCGAACCCTTCTTGCTGAAGCTCAAGATAACGGTCTTGACCTCTACTTCGAAGGTAGTGTTGGTGGAGGCATTCCAATCATTGGTCCTCTGCGCGTATACCTGGCAGCAAACCGAATCACCGAGGTTATGGGAATTGTCAACGGCACAACCAACTATATTCTCACTAAGATGGATAAAGAAGGCAAAGATTTTGCCAAAGCACTTGCAGAGGCGCAAAAGGCAGGTTATGCTGAGTCGGACCCAACCAACGACATCGAAGGTTATGATGCACAATACAAAATCGCCATTCTGGCATCGCTTGCATTCGGTTCGGTAGTAGATGTTCGCCAAATATACACCGAAGGGATAACCAAGGTGGCGCAGCGCGATATAGAATACGCAAAGGAGCTGGGCTATGTAATCAAGCTGTTGGCGATAGCACGCGCAAATCACCAAAGCATTCAGGCTAGAGTGCATCCGACGTTGATATCCGCAAGACATCCGCTTGCTTCGGTGAGCGATGTTTACAACGCTATCTATGTCCGTGGTGACTTCGTCCAAGATGTGATGTTCTATGGCCGTGGTGCGGGCTCGTTGCCAACAGCAAGCGCTGTTGTTGGCGATATAATGGAAATTGCGCGTAATATCAATGCAGGTTCAAATGCCCGCCTACCTTTTCCATTCCAAGACGAAAAGCCGGTTCAAGGGATAGAAGCAATCCAAGCGCGTTACTATGTCAGGATGCTGGTTGCAGATCGTCCGGGCGTGCTAGCTGCGTTGGCAAAGGTCTTTGGCGATAATCAGGTGAGCATAGCATCGGTTGTACAGAAGGATTCACAAGGTGACAAAGCGGAGATTGTTCTAATAACACATGTAGTTGCCGAGCGCAACTTCCGCAAGGCAATGGAAGAAATGGGCAGACTCCAGGAAGTGTCGGAAATTTGCAATTGGATTAGGGTGGAGGAATAAACATGGTTCTTGACCAGCAAACGGATATTTTTCGAAGAGTCGGCGTCATTGAGAGATATCGGCAGTACTTGCCTGTAACTGAAAAGACTCCCATAATCACGCTCCTGGAGGGAAGCACACCTTTAATTCGAGCGGAAAATTTGGCTCGTAAAATTGCACCAAACCTCAAGATATACCTGAAATATGAGGGACTGAATCCAACTGGCTCGTTCAAAGACCGCGGGATGACAATGGCTATTTCTAAAGCCATCGAAGAGGGAGCCAAGGCGGTTATGTGCGCATCAACTGGCAATACTTCGGCATCCGCGGCGGCTTATTGCGCACGAGCTGGAATTGATTGCATTGTATTGATTCCCGAGGGAAATATCGCACTAGGGAAACTTTCGCAGGCGATGATTCATGGGGCGAAGGTTTTACAAATCAAAGGGAACTTTGATGATGCCCTAAACTTAGTAAAGGAAATCACTTCTAATTACCCGATAACTCTTGTTAACTCGATTAACCCTTATAGAATTGAAGGACAGAAGACAGGCGCGTTTGAGATATGCGATGTTCTAGGTGGACCACCGGATTATCATGCAATTCCAGTAGGTAATGCAGGCAACATCACTGCATACTGGAAAGGTTATAAGGAGTATCTAGAGCATGGGAAGATTGACCGACTGCCAAAAATGATTGGTTTTCAAGCGGCGGGTGCGGCACCAATTGTGCTTGGCCATCCCGTCGAAAAGCCAGAGACAATTGCAACTGCCATTCGTATTGGCAATCCAGCGAGTTGGAAGCAGGCAGTCGCAGCGCGTGATGAATCTGGCGGCTTAATTGATATAGTCACCGATGACGAGATTTTGGAAGCATACAAAATGCTTGCTAGCCTTGAGGGAATTTTCTGCGAACCAGCGTCGGCTGCTTCTGTCGCAGGCGTTTATAAACTATCTAGACGGGGCTACTTTACTGAACCAGCGACCGTCGTTTGCGTTCTTACAGGCCATGGACTGAAAGATCCCGACCGTGCCATTAAGGTTGCCACAAATCCCGTAACCATTGAACCCGATCTTAAAGCGATTTTAAAGGCAATTGGATACTAATTTGCTTGGTTTTCTATTTAAATATTAAAGGAGGACGAAAGCAAAGTGATTGTGCTCACTACAAACATCCAAGGATTGCCAAAGTTCCGAACTGGTAAGGTTCGAGACGTCTATGACCTTGGTGACAAACTGCTGATTGTGGCGACTGACCGAATCTCAGCATTTGACGTTGTGATGCCAAATGGGATTCCAGACAAAGGGCGTGTTCTCACTCAACTTTCGCTTTTCTGGTTCGAGCTTACAAAAAATGTCGTCGAAAATCATTTGGTCACGGCCGATACAGACGAAATTTTAAAAGAGCTGGATGCACATGGCGTCGCTGATGTTGAGAGCCTAAGGGATTTACTAGATGGACGTTCGATGGTTGTGACCAAGACTAAGCCATTTCCGGTTGAGTGCGTTGTTCGGGGTTATCTCTCAGGTTCGGCATGGAAGGAATACAAGGCTGCGCTCCAGGCCGCTGGAGACAAATTTGTTGACCTTCATGGTCATTTGCTACCTTCGGACCTTCGAGAGTCCGATAAGCTTCCCGAGCCGATATTTACTCCGGCGACCAAAGCTGAGACGGGGCATGACCTGAACATAAGTATCCAAGAAATGGAGCGGATGATTGGAAAAACTGACGCTGATATATTGATTGAGAAAACCCTTGCAATCTATGCCTTAGCGGCAGACTACGCGGCTTCCCGCGGCATAATCATCGCTGATACAAAATTCGAATTTGGCAGGTTGGGCGACAAAATTATTGTAATTGACGAGGTCCTTACGCCTGATTCTTCACGGTTTTGGGATGTGAATACTTATTCGCCAGGCGGGCCTCAGCCGAGTTTCGACAAACAATATGTGCGGGATTGGCTGGAGAGTATAGGCTGGAATAAAGAACCGCCACCTCCTGTTTTGCCAGATGACGTGGTTCAAAAAACAGCCGAGAAATACCGCGAAGCATATCGGCGAATTGTTGGTAAATCGCTTGCATAAGAACCATAAGCTTCCTTTTAAAGCTAGTGTCATACCAAATTACATGCTTTGTTGACGCTTATTTAAGAATAAAGAAAATGACAGCTGAAAATGTAAAATATATACTTCTTATACCAGACGGCATGGCAGACCGGCCGATTCCTGAGTTAGATGGGAAGACGCCAATGCAGGTAGCGCGCAAGCCGTTTATGGACCACCTGGCATCAAATGGGCAGGTTGGCGTGGTGAACACGATTCCCGAGGGGATGGAGCCTGGTAGTGATGTTGCGGCTATGTCCCTTCTTGGCTACGACCCGCGGAAGTATTACACAGGACGTGGACCAATAGAAGCCGTCAGCATGGAGATTCCGCTTGAAAAAAGGGACGTTGCCTTTCGCTGCAATCTTGTGAGTTCCGACGGAACAATAATGATTGACTACAGCGGCGGCCATGTGTCCACCGATGAAGCTCGCGAGTTGATAACTCTTGTAAATGAAAAACTTGGTACACGGAAAGTTCAGTTTTATCCGGGTGTAAGCTACCGCCACATCATGGTTTGGAGAGATGGTTCGGCCGAAGTTAAAACCGAGCCGCCGCATAATATCATAGGCAAGGCGATTAAGGATTATTTTCCTCTTGGTGATGGGGAAAATATGCTTAGAGGCTTAATTTATGACTCGCTGGAAATTCTTGATAGTCATCCGATTAATAAACGCAGGCGAGAAGAAGGGAAAAATCCTGCAAATATGATATGGCCGTGGGGCCAGGGAAGAGCGCTTGATATGCCCAACTTCCTTGCGAAGACTGGCCGCACAGGAGCAGTTGTGGCGGCGGTTGACCTGCTAAAGGGCCTGGGGCGTGCCGTGGGCTTAAAAGTTGTGAATGTCCCAGGTGCTACTGGTTACCTTGACACAAATTTCGAGGGGAAAGGTAAGGCGGCGGTTGAGGCCCTTAGGGACCGAGATTTCGTTCTTGTGCATGTCGAAGCACCAGATGAAGCTAGCCATATCGGTGATATAGACAAAAAAATCGAGGCAATTGAGAACGTGGATAAATTGGTGCTCGGTACCATACTTGAAGGCTTAAAGGGTGTTGAAAGGTTTCGAATTTTGGTTACTCCGGATCATGCCACGCCAATTGAAACGAAGACCCATGTGACTGACCCGGTACCCTTTGTGCTCTTCTCTTCGTTTGAACCAGCCAAAACTAACCTGCCGTTTGATGAACGGGCTGTCCCTGAAACAAAGCTTAGGGTAGACGAAGGCTTCCGTCTTATTGATCTTCTCTTTGAATGATTGAAAGACACAGGCTGATTGAATCGCTGCTCACCACGGTACGACAATATACAATGCTATTACCGGGTGAGAAGGTTCTCGTTGCCGTTTCGGGAGGCCCCGATTCGGTAGCCCTTCTGCACGCGCTTTGGACTCTCCGAGATGAACTTGGTATTTCTCTCCATGTCGCCCATCTCAACCATTCGTTTCGGGGTGAGGAATCAGATAAAGATGAGGAATATGTTCGTTCGCTGGCAGCGAACCTTTTAATCCCGTACAGCGTCGAAAAGGTGGACGTGCCGAAAATCCAAAAAACTTTGAGGATTTCAGCCGAACAGGCTGCGCGGCTCGTTCGATATGAGTTCCTTGAAAATACCGCGGAGAAAATCGGCGCCTCTCGAATAGCTCTTGGGCATACAGCGGATGATCAAGTGGAAACAGTTTTAATGAACATTATCCGCGGCACCGGAATCGACGGTCTCGTTGGGATGCCGCCGGTGCGAGGAAAAATAATTCGCCCTTTAATAAGCGTGCGGCGCAAAGACGTGACTGAATATGTTCAAGAAGCTGGCCTTCAGCCGCGGATAGATGAAACCAATCTCCTTCCAATTTATACTAGAAATCGAATTCGCCTACAGCTCCTTCCAACGTTGCGCTTGTTCAACCCCGATATTGATACTGTGATTTTGCAGCTAGCGGAACTTGCGCGGGCGGATTCAGCGTATCTTGATGAAAAGGCGAAAGAAGCCTTCATTCAAAATACTAAAAGCAGAGATGGAAAATCAGTCCATTTGGACTCGTCTGTTTTTGAGGTCGAACCCCTTGCGATACGCCGCCGTGTTATTCGTGAGGCATATAGGGCGATCAAAGGCGAAATTACAGATTTGGGCTACAAACATGTTGAAGAGCTTCTGCGGCTTATAGCAACCGTTGGGGGATTTCGATATGAGCTTCCAGGAGGCATATTTGTAGAAAAAAGCGGGAGGTTAATTTCTTTCTATTCAGAAAGGCCGCCTGACCAGCCGATTATATATAAGTATGAGCTGGCGGTTCCTGGCAAGACAGTCATTGCAGAGGCCGACCTTGTCATCGAGGCTGAGATTATTACAGAGAAGATTGAGCCTCTGCGGCCACGAGGAAGTATGGAGGTAGTTCTTGATTATGACGCTATCCGAGGAAAGCTTATTGCACGGAATTGGAGGCCAGGAGACCGCATTCAGCCTCTTGGGATGGTGGGATCTAAGAAGCTGCAAGACCTATTTACTGATGAGAAAATCCCGCGGCAAATGAGATACAGAACGCCTGTTATTGAAGACAGTGAGAAAATCATATGGGTAGTTGGATTGGCCGTCTCAGAGTTGGCAAAAGTAACCAGTTCGACTCAGACTTTCTTGCGCCTAGCTGCTAATCCATTGCGAACTTGAGTTTGACGATGCAAAGTGGTATAATCAAGTACCCTCCAATGCGAGGTAATAAGAGGAGGAATTGAGCTTGTCCAGGTTCTTTAAAACCTTTTTGATATTGATGATCTTGGCTTCTGCTTTGTACATCATAAGGGAGCCTTTCGCGCCCGGGCGGACAGCCAAGCAGATGGATTACTCCACTTTTTGGAAGGAAGTCGAAAAGGGGCATGTTACTAAGGTAAAGTGGCGTGAGGACCGTTTGGAGGCAAACCTCACCACCACCGATAGAAAGATCATCGTAATGCTTGCCGGTGCTGGCGACGATGAGAAATCGGCGCTCTCCAGGGCAATAAGAGAAAAAGGTGGGGTACTTGAATATGCTGGTCCGCCTCTTTCAACATTCATGCAGAGCCTGCTTTTCACGGTTCTGCCGATGGTTGGAATACTTGCAATCTTTTACCTATTCATTATCCGGCAGGCACAGATTGGCGGGAACCAAGCACTTTCTTTTGGCCGCAGTCGAGCGAAGCGGTTCTCTGAGAACGTGCCGAAAGTTACGTTTGATGATGTTGCTGGAGTAGATGAAGCTAAGCAGGAACTACAAGAAGTCGTTGAATTCCTACGGAATCCAAAGAAATTCCAGGCATTAGGAGCAAAGATTCCGAAGGGCGTGTTGCTTCTAGGTCCTCCTGGGTGCGGCAAAACATTGTTGGCACGAGCCATTGCAGGAGAAGCAGGAGTACCTTTCTTCCATATCAGCGGTTCAGACTTTGTTGAAATGTTCGTAGGTGTGGGCGCATCACGCGTTCGCGACCTATTTGAGACAGCAAAGGCTAACAGGCCTAGTCTGATATTTATTGATGAGCTTGATGCGGTTGGGCGTCAGAGAGGTACGGGTCTCGGCGGCGGTCACGATGAGCGAGAGCAGACACTTGACCAACTTCTAGTCGAGATGGATGGCTTCGACCCGAACACCGGCGTTATCCTTATTGCAGCGACTAACCGACCAGATGTTTTGGACCCGGCGCTTCTCAGACCAGGTCGTTTTGATAGACGCGTAGTTGTTGACCACCCCGACGCAAAAGGAAGAGAAGCTATTCTTCGCGTGCACATGCGGGGCAAGCCACTCGATGCTGATGTAAACATCGAAAACCTCGCTCGAAGGACTCCTGGTTTCTCTGGTGCAGATTTAGCGAATCTTGTGAACGAGGCAGCGCTACTGGCGGCGCGGCGTGAGCGCACCAAAATCAAAATGGAGGATTTTGAAGATTCCATTGACCGTGTGATTGCGGGTCCGGAAAGGAAAAGCCGCATAATCAGCGAAAAAGAAAAGATTATGGTGGCGTATCACGAAGTCGGTCACGCAATCGTCCAGGAACTTCTGCCGCTCACCGACCCGGTGCACAAGGTATCCATATTACCTCGCGGACTTGCGCTGGGTTATACGATGCAGCTTCCACTTCAGGACAAGTATCTGACAACAAGAAGCGAGTTGCTTGATGACATCGCAGGGTTGCTGGGTGGACGTGCGGCGGAGCGGATTTTCTTTAACGAAGTCACGACCGGCTCGAATAGTGATTTGGAACGGGCAACGGAAATTGCTAGAAGTATGGTTTGTGAGTTTGGGATGAGTGAGACACTTGGCCCGGTTACCTTCGGCAGAAAGCATGGAAATCCGTTCCTTGGGCGTGACCTGATGGAGGATAGAAACTACAGCGAGGAAATGGCAAAAGCAATCGATAACGAGGTCCGCAGAATCATCGATGAGTGTTATAAGCGCGCCGAGACAATTCTCCAGGAAAAAAGAGAAAAAGTGGTTGAGATAGTAAATGTACTCCTCGAAAAGGAGACTATCGAGCGCGAGGAGCTTGAAGAGCTCATGTACGGCAAGAAGAGTTCGGAGGCTGAAGGCAAGGGCGAAACGCCAAATTCATCTGGTGAACAGACGGAAAAACTGGAGCAGCCAAATCTTGCGCCAGACAGCAAGCCTCGTCTCGAACCTGGCGTAGCATGATTCATGCTCTCCAGGATAGCCAGCGTTTATGCTATTCCTCAAGGTCAGCTGTGAGTGCAATCATTCAATGTGTGCCTAACTTCAGTGAAGGCAGAAATCAGTCCGTCATCCAGGCAATTGTGGATGCTGTGAGGACTGTTAAGTCGGTTACGCTAGCTGATTATTCTTCAGACCCTGATCACAATCGTCTGGTTGTTACTTTTCTTGGTGGGCCAGAGGGTGTTCGAGAAGCAGTATTAGCGGCGACGACCCGAGCAGTCGAGCTTATTGACATGCAAAAACATACTGGCGGCCACCCAAGAATTGGCGCCGCAGACGTTATCCCCCTTGTCCCCATTAGGGGCATTACAATGGCTGAGTGTGTCTCAATTTCCCATGAAATAGGGCAGGAAATCGCTGAGACCCTGGGCGTTCCAGTTTATTTTTATGAAAAGTCAGCCATAAAGGCTCACCATACTAACCTTGCTGATGTGCGCCGTGGAGGTTACGAGCGCCTTGCGGAAGTTGGCTTAGAAGGTGAACGTGCTCCCGATGTCGGTCCAAAGCGACTTCACCCGTCCGCAGGCGCGGTAGTGGTTGGCGCACGTGGTCCCCTTGTCGCATATAATGTCAATCTCCAAAGTGATGACATGGAGATTGCTGCAGATATCGCGCGCAAGGTGCGAAATGATAACGCACACTTGCCAGGCGTCAAGGCAATTAGCGTTTGGCTTGAGAGTCGCTCAAAAGCACAGGTCTCGATGAATGTAACGCGCCCTGATCTTGTGGCTCTTCCTCGAATTTTCGACTTTATCGTAGAGGAAGCGCGAAAGTATGACGTTGAGGCAGATGAAAGCGAATTAATAGGCCTCGTTTCCCAAAAATACCTCGATGGTGCTTATCCTACAGATCTTCGTCTCCGCGACTTCAAACCCACCCAAATCCTCGAATACTGGCTTAGCCGCATGTAGTTTTCCCAAATGTAAATGCTCAATGTTGCATTTCAATTCATAAAGGAAATTTTGTGTTTATGGAGAAAAATAAAACGTGAACTTAGCTGAATGGCTACTAACAGGGGGAGTTTGATGAAAGACAAAGTTGGTTACGGTATTATTGGATGCGGCGTAATCGCACCTTGGCACGCCGGAGCAGTTAGCAGAATTCCCGATGCGGAATTAATTGCTGTATGCGACATCGTTCCAGAAAAGGCGGAGAAAATCAAAAACGATTTTGGCGCGAAGTACGCATATACTGATTACAAAGAGATGCTCAAGCGAGATGATATTGATATCGTCTCTATATGTACGCCCAGCGGTATGCATGCGGATATGGGAGTCGACGCCGCTCTTGCTGGAAAGCATGTGATGACTGAGAAGCCTATTGATATCAGCCTTGAAAAGATAGACAAGTTGATCCAAACCTGTGCCGAACAGAAAGTTAAGCTTGCGTGCATCTTCCAGCGGCGCACATCGCCGTTATGGCAGCTTGTCAAGAAAACAATTGATGCTGGCAAGTTGGGCAAGCTTGTGTTGGGCGATGCGTATCTTAAATATTTCCGAAGTCAGGAATATTACGATAGCGCGGCTTGGCGTGGAACCTGGGCGCTCGACGGCGGCGGAGCGCTCATGAACCAAGGCGTTCACTGTGTTGACCTTCTCCGCTGGATAATGGGGCCGATTGACACAATCTTCGGTTTTGCCGACCATCTTGTAAGGAAAATTGAAGTGGAGGATACTTCAGTCGCCGCAATTCGATTCAAAAATGGAGCTTTTGGCGTGCTGGAAGGAACGACTTCTGTGACGCCAGGTATGAATCACCGATTGGAGTTTCATGGCGAGAAGGGGACAATACTTGTAGACGGTGAAAATATCGTTCGCTGGGACGTGCCTGGCGAGGATAAGCAAGAGGTCACAAAAAGCCTTCAAGACCAGGTGGGCAATGCATCTTCCGACCCAACCGCTATTTCTCAGCACGGCCATCAGGCGCAAATTGCGGACTTAATTGCTGCTGTGAAAGAAGATAGGGAGCCGATGGTGAGCGGTGCTGAGGCAAGGCACGCAGTTGAAGTGATTCTCGCTGTTTACCAATCGGCACGGACTGGCCAGCCTGTCAAACTATAATGTGAGAGGGCGGATTACCGTGTCAGCTCAACAGAATCGAAAGAAAAGATTGACGTCGGCTGATTATTTAAAGAAAGCGGACGAACTTGAGGCGAATGGGGAGTTTGAGAAGGCAATCGAGCTTCTGAGCAAAGCCATTCGTACGGCCAAAGACAAGCCGCTTTTATATTATCGGTTAGCTGTGCTTTGCAGAAGCCAGCGAAGGATGGATGACGCCATTCTGGCAGCTAAGCGTGCCCTGAGAATCAAGCCGGATGATCTTCGGAGCCGCGATCTGCTTCTGGAAATCCTGCTGGAGCTTGGGCGAGTTGATGATGCGATAAAAGAGGCAAAAGAACTCCTCAAGTACTCACCACATAGCCTAAGTGCACGAGACGTTCTCAGCATAGCTTATCTTCAAAAAGGAATGCTTGAAAAAGCACTGCAGGTTACAAATGAATTGATAAGTCTAGATCCTATGTCACCATTAAATCATTTTAAGAAGGCAGTGCTCTATCAGCAGAAGGGCGACATCGGCAATGCTGTTCAGGAGTTCACTAGGGTGTTGGAAATGCAGCCCGATGAGGATACAGCGCGCGAGGCTAGACAAGCAATCGAGGTTCTGGACAACTACCAGCTCCGCCATATACTCATGCTAGCGGCAGAGGATTACATATTCCGCGCAAAGCTAATTCGCGACCCTGAGGCGGCAGCCCTGGAAAGAGGATTCTATCTTAGCTACTCCGGAATGGCGACACTCAAACAAATTCAATTTGAAGAATTGCCGGAAGTCTGGGCTGAATGGAAGCAAAAGTTTTACCACTAATCGCTCTTATTCCTACTTGTGTTTGATTAATTGAACTTGGGATAAGAGTGCATGTTGGAGTAAGAGCATGGGTGGGCACAACGCTAGGGTCTATACCTCTCGGAAGCAGGATGACCTGGAAGCCGAGATGACGAGAATCGGAGCGGAGTGGGCCGGCGTCATCAGAATGCTTCCGAAAGCAGAACACTATGTTATCAAGCTGGACAACGTGCGAACCCCAGCGGCGCTCATCCTTAAGGAAGAAATGCTGGCAAAGGGTGGAGACGCAGCCATCCATCGAGACTGCATCACCGGTCGTATTGAGCACTCAGACGTACTGCTCATGGGTACTGGGAAGGTTTTTGACCAGGTGATTCATGACCTCCACGAACAGCAGTTTTCATTGCCAGAAATCGCCGACGAAATAGCTTTGGCAATCGAAAATTACCGTAATCCAATTTCGCTTATGCCTTCTCCAGGTGAGCTCCCTGTTTGCCTCCAGTCGTTCTATTCTACTATGCGCGAGCGCACCCTAATCATGGGGATATTGAATGTTACGCCCGATTCCTTCTCAGATGGAGGATTGTATGTAGATAAAAACGCTGCCATTAAGCGCGGCTTGGAGATGGTAAATGAAGGTGCTGATGTGATTGACATCGGCGGCGAATCAAGCCGTCCTGGCGCCGAACCCGTGCCTGTTGAAGAAGAGCTTGCCAGGGTCGTTCCAGTAATTCAGGAGCTTTCGAAGCGTGTATCAGTTCCGATTTCAATTGACACTTATAAGCCAGAAGTCGCACGTGCAGCGCTGGATGCGGGCGCAAGCATTATCAACGACATCACAGGCTTTGTAAATCCGCTTATGAGGGCACTTGCCGCCGAGCGAAAAGTTCCTGTGATAATCATGCATATGAAGGGCAATCCACAAACCATGCAAGATAATCCTGTCTATGAAGATGTGGTATCTGAGGTCATGAAATTTCTCCGCCAGCGCATTGAGCAAGTGGTCGAGGCTGGCTTGCCAGAAGAATACGTAATTATTGATCCTGGTATTGGTTTTGGCAAAACTGTTAAACATAACCTGGAGATTATCAGTAAACTGCGTGATTTCAAGTCGCTCGGCTTCCCCATTTTGATAGGTACATCAAGAAAATCCTTCATAGGCAAAATTCTGGGCGAACTCCCACCAACCGAGCGCTTGGAAGGTACTGCCGCCACTGTGGCCATTAGTATTGCCAACGGAGCAAATATCGTTCGGGTGCATGATGTAGAACAAATGGCAAAGGTGGCGAGGATGACCGATGCTATTGTTCGGTTTATTTCGGAAACACAACCGTTGCCGTAATCCTTCTGTTGCTTTTTAGTGAGAAGCGGCCATGGAGGTCATCGCGGACAAGGCTTTCTACGATTTGAAGCCCCAAGTTGCGGTTCTGGCGGAGGTCGAATCCTTTTGGTAGCGGCGTGCCGTCATTTATTACTGCAATCTCAATTTCACGTTCATCCTCTGAAAACTTTACGGCAACGTTCCCTTTATCAAGAGTCTTAAATCCATGCTTGAACGCATTTTGAATGAGTTCGTTTAAGATGAGAGCCACTGAGGTGGCTTTTGCCGGAGGAAGTAGGATATCCGGACCACTTAATGACGTTTCAACTTGTTTTTCGGACGATAGGAGACTTTGGGAGGTTGCAGCTAAGATATTTTCTGCAACCTTCTTAATGTTGACGTTATCCATTTCTTCTTGAGAAAGAACTTCATGGACGGAAGCTATGCTGAGGATACGGTTAATGCTTTCTTGTAGCACGGTTTCGACAGAATTACTTTTTGCATAGTGCATTTGTAAACGTAGGAGGCTAGCTATTGTCTGCAGGTTGTTTTTAACCCTATGGTGCATTTCCTGGATGATTGCTGACTTGACGACAAGCTTTGCGTTATCAATGGCAAGAGCCGCATGGCTAGCAAGCGCTGTGAGAATTCCAATCTCGCCATTCGTGAAGACATGTGGTTTGTCTGTGTAACAATTGAGCACCCCAATTATCTTTTCGCGGACGCGCAGCGGAACAGAAATCATTGAGCAGAGCCCTTCCTTTCGGGCAATATCAGGATATCGGTATTCAGGAGTGCTCTTGACGTCGAGAACAGTAATTGGCCTGCCTTCTTGAATTGCTTTGCCTGCTAGGCTCTCCCCAAGCTTGAGGTTTGGCTTGAATATATATTCTCGGCTGGTGCTCTGTGTGGCACGGATTACAAGCTCTTGCTTTTCCTCATCTACAAGCATGACGGTCACGATTTTAAAATTCATCGTTTCGGCAGTCATGTTAACAATAAGACCAAGTATTTCGTCGAGATACATGCCGGAAGTCATTGAGCGGCTGACTTCGGATAAGGTTGAAAGGCGCGACACTTGAGTCTCCATGTTTCTGTAGAGGCGCGAACTTTGAACGGCATTCGCTACTTGTTCAGCTATGCGTTCCATCAAGCGTATCTGGCTTTCAGTGTATTTGTGGGGCGGATTCGTGCGAATATTAATAACGCCAACAAGTTGCTCGCCTGCTATTAGAGGAACAGACAGCATGGAATGAAAGCGGTCTTCTTTTAGCCCGGCGAAGGCTTTGTAACGGCGATCCCTAAATGCGTCTCTGTCAAGCGCTACGTGTTTTCGTTCTTGTGCTACCCAACCCGTGACTCCTTCGCCAACCTTCATTCTTATCTTGCCGAGCAATTCTCTATCAGCACCTTTGGCTGCTCTAAGAACAAGCTCTTCGCTTTCGTCATCAAGGAGGTAGATGAAGCAAGTATCGGTCTTTGTGACTTGGACAGCTATGTCGGCAACCACATCAAGCAAATGCTGGGTATCGAATGTCGAGCCGATTGCCTGCCCAAGCCGCCTGAGAGCTTCGATTTCGATATCGCGCTCTGCCAGCATTTCTCGAAGATGTTTGTTCTCTGCCTCAAGTTTGCTATATTTCTCTATAAGTTGGTTCATGGGAGTTTTAGGCATTGGGAGCATGGGAAGCAAGCGAAATTGGCTACCCAATCTATCCCATATCTTGCGTCAGGATGATCGCTTCTGCAATCTCCTTCATTGTTTTTCGAGTATTCATGCTTTGTGTTTGAATCCAGCGGAAAGCTTCTTGTTCTTTCATGCCGCGTTTCTCCATGAGTATTCCCTTTGCACGCTCGATTAGCTTGCGGATTTCTAGTTTCTCTTGGAGGTCGCCAACATTTTTTTCAAGAGCCTCCTTTTCTTGATAGCGGGAGATTGCTACCTCAATAGCAGGCAGAAGGTCAGCTTCTTTGAAGGGCTTGACTAGATAGCCAAAAACCCCAGCTTTCTTGGCTCTTTCTATGAGGTCCTGCTGGCTGTATGCGGTCAAGAGTATGGTAGGCGCAATCTTTTCCTCCGAGATTATCTTTGCCGCATCAAGTCCATCCATCTTTGGCATCTTGATGTCGAGAATGGCAAGATCAGGTTTGAGCAACCGAGCAAGTTCCACAGCTTTTTCGCCGTCGCCTGCCTCTGCTACAACCTGGTGGCCCATTTTTTCGAGTATCTTTCTTAAATCTAGCCGAATGATTGATTCGTCGTCAGCAATGAGTATACGAAGTGTCTGCACCAATTACTCCTCCCCGCTTCAACTTGTTCGAAAATTCTACTATATGGTATAATCTTTGTCAAAGTGCCTATTTGCAGATAAGTGGATAAAAGTATGCGGCTTAACCATGTGGGCTGGTGCATTGGTGCATTGGCCCTCTACCTGTTTATGAGAATTGGCCTTCCTATGCTCCGGATTAAGCTGCTGCGGCCGGATGTAGCGGCGTTTATTTCAATTTGCGCCTTCATGCTAGTGCAATTGGCTCTGATGCTAGTAATCGCTCGGATGCAATTAAGGCCAATATCTGCTTTGTTTGTTGCAGTTCCCAATTTTGCTTTGACGATCGCCTTGACCTATATTATGCTAAATGTGAAGATAACAAACCCCTTATTGGTGGATTGCATACTTGCAACTCGGTCGCTTTCTATGATGCTTTTGGCTGGTTCCATAGGCTACCTTGTTAGCTTTATTATTAGCGAACCGAACTTGCTTTTACCCGCCGCCATTTTCGCTGCGCTGGTGGATTACTGGAGCGTTACTTGGGGGCCTTTGAGCCATCTTTTAACCAACGCAATGCCTACGGTGGCAGCCGCATCGGTGCAGGTGCCGTCCATTGGACATCCTCAACCGATTACTATGATAGGCATTGGCGACTTTGTATTTCTAGCCCTATTCTTTAGTGTATTGTATCGCTTTCAAATGAACATAAAAGGCTCTTTTTGGTTGGGTTATGCGCTTTTGACAGCTTCGATGCTGCTAGTTCTATATTATAGAACTGCGTTGCCTGCTTTAGTTCCCATGGGGGTTGCAGTAATAGCCATGAATTTGAGATATTTTAGGCTCAAACGCGATGAGCTTGTTGCTATAATCTATGCGGGAGCAATTCTCCTAGCGTTTCTTGTTGTGGCAGGGTTTTTCTTTCTGCG
This sequence comes from Armatimonadota bacterium, assembly GCA_029907255.1. Lineage (NCBI taxonomy): Bacteria > Bacillati > Armatimonadota > Armatimonadota bacterium. Next base: position 32,045 of record JARYMF010000005.1, on the reverse strand, counting down.
AAGATAGGAAATTTATTAAATCATACTTCCCCGGTGATAATTGCCGGTCTTGTAAGGATGAGGGTGATGGCAGAGAAATACGATTTTCAGTCAATCGAGAAAAAGTGGCAAGAACGATGGTCTAAAGCCCAACTATTTAAAACTCGGGACGACCCTGAAAAGCCAAAGTATTACTACCTCGATATGTTCCCATATCCTTCTGGCGAGTTGCACATGGGCCACATGCGCAACTATATCATAGGCGATGTTATTTCTCGTTGCAAAGTAATGCAAGGATATAATGTCCTCCACCCGATGGGTTTTGATTCCTTTGGGCTGCCTGCTGAGAACGCTGCTATTGAACGCGGCATCCATCCAGCTAAATGGACGATGGATTGCATTGCTAGGATGCGCGAGCAATTTGGCCAACTTGGGATTTCCTTCGATTGGGACCGCGAGGTCATAACATGCCTTCCAGAATACTATAAGTGGAACCAATGGTTCTTTCTAAAGTTTCTAGAAAAAGGCTTGGCATACAAGAAGCTTGCGCCAGTGAACTGGTGCCCCGAATGTCAGACTGTGTTGGCGAATGAGGAAGTCGAAGGCGGCGTATGTTGGCGTTGTGGCAGCACTGCTGTTCGAAAAGATTTGGAACAGTGGTTCTTCAAAATCACAGAATACGCTGATCGCTTACTGCAGGATATCGATTTGTTAGAAGAATGGCCTGAGCGTGTGCGGACAATGCAGCGTAATTGGATTGGCCGCAGCGAAGGGGTCGTCATTAAATTCAAAGTTGCAGAGACTGGCGACGATGTTCCTGTTTACACTACACGTCAGGATACTGTTTATGGCGTGACATATCTGGTTCTTGCCCCCGAGCACCCACTAGTAGCAAAACTCACTGCTGGCACGGAGTATGAAAAGCCTGTTAAAGATTTTGTGGCTAAAGTGCGAACGTTGAGTGAGATAGAGCGCCTATCAACTACACTGGAAAAGATTGGCATGTTTATTGGGGCTAACGCTATCAATCCAATGAATGGAGAGAAAGTTCCAATCTGGATTGCGAATTACGTTTTATTAGAATACGGAACAGGCGCGGTCATGGGGGTCCCAGCGCATGATGAACGTGATTTTGAGTTTGCAAAGAAGTATGGCTTGGAAATTCGAGAGGTTATTGTTCCTCCAGGTCAAGCGCCCCAGGATCCTCACCATATGGTGGCAGCTTATATCGAACCAGGTATTCAAATCAACTCGGGGCCATTCGATGGTATGCCAAGCGAAGAAGCCAAGAAGGCTATTGCAGATTATATGGAGGAACATAATATAGGCCATCGGCAAATAAGCTACCGCTTGCGCGACTGGCTTATTTCTCGCCAGCGTTATTGGGGCACGCCAATCCCAATTGTTTATTGCGAGAAATGTGGTATGGTGACTGTTCCCGAAGATAAGCTTCCCGTTGTCCTGCCAACGGATGTGAAGTTTACCGGTAAAGGTGAGTCACCACTTACAACATCAGCCACGTTTTTGTATACGGATTGTCCTAAATGTGGTGGAAAAGCAAGACGCGAAACTGATACCATGGCGACATGGATAGACTCGTCTTGGTATTTCCTAAGATACGCAAGTCCGCATGAAGAAAAAATGCCTTTTGACAAGGATGCAGTTGACTTTTGGCTGCCTGTTGACCAATATGTCGGTGGCGTTGAGCATGCAGTACTCCACTTACTTTACTCCAGGTTCTTTACAAAAGTAATTAAGGACCTTGGCTTGATTAATTTCTCTGAGCCATTTACACGCCTATTTACCCAGGGCATGATTTATAAAGATGGCTTTAAGATGAGCAAATCTCGTGGCAATGTGGTCTCCCCGGATTATATTTGTAGCAAGTATGGCGCGGATACAGGGCGCATGTTTATTTTATTTATCGGACCTCCCGACCAGGACGCTGAATGGAGCGATCAGGGCATCGAAGGGGTTTTTAGGTATCTAAATCGCGTCTGGCGCCTCTTTAACGCAAATTCCGCAAACTTCGATTCGTCTTGGAGGGAAAAGCTCAAAGGCGCAGACCTGAGCGTGCCTGAGCGGAATATGCGTCGAAAAACCCATCAAACAATTCGCAAGGTTACCGAAGATATTGAGCGTTTCCACTTCAATACTTCGGTGAGTGCTCTAATGGAAATGGTGAATGAGATGGCAGATTATTTGGATGCCATTGGCTCTAACCCGTCAGCTGTCAGCTTTGCTGTTTTGTCTGAAGCTATGGAAAACCTTGTGTTGCTTCTCAGTCCATTTACTCCTCACCTGGCAGATGAGCTTTGGGAGCGCCTGGGGAAATCAGGCACCACATACCAGCAGAGCTGGCCTGAGTTCGACCCTGAGATTGCGAAGGTTGAGCAAGTTACAATTGTGCTTCAAATAAACGGCAAAGTCCGAGATAGAATTGAGGTACCCGTGGACACCGACCGCGCAGAGCTTGAGCGGCTTGCCTTAGAAAGCGAAAGAATCAAGTCGTTCCTAGATAATAAACCTGTGCGAAAGGTTATTGTTGTTCCAGGGAAGTTGGTAAATATAGTAGTTTAAGCAAGTTTCCCTAAGAGAACGGAGGAATTAATTGGCTAAGCTTCTTCTTCTGGCTTATGTTGCTATTTGTCAGACAGTAATCAAAGTCCAACCGACCATTGTTGACCCATCCCAGTGGTCGTATTATGAAGTCCACAGGACAAAGGCTCCAATAACAATTGACGGTGTCCTTACCGAGGAAGAATGGGGCCATGCGCCCGAAACTTCGCCCTTTAAAGAAGTATTTCAGCCTGGAGACCTTCAAGAGGCTCGAACTACAGCAAAGCTTCTATGGGATGACAAATATCTTTATGTAGCCTTCATCTGCTGGGACGATGATATTTGGAGCAATTATACCAAGTTCGATGACCCCGTTTATGCTGAAGAAGCAGCTGAGATTTTCATAGATCCCGAAGGTTGTGGGCGGCACTACTGGGAGATAGACATCAGCCCGCGCAATGTGGTCGTTGACTTAAACATTACGCGCGCTGGTTTTCAAGCTAAAGCTGCTACACTTGCACGCTATAATGTCAAAGGGTTGAAGACTGGCGTAAAGGTTTACGGAACGCTCGACAATCGAAACGACAAGGATGAGAAGTGGACTGCCGAAATGGCCATCCCTTGGTTGGATTTTAAAGGCAGGAAAGTTAATGTCCCTCCAAAAATAGGCGATTCGTGGAGAGCCAATATGTTTCGTTGTGAGCGTGCCGGGCCAGCTAAGGAAGACGATCAATTCCTTTCGTGGTCCCTTTCACCAGGCGTGTTTCATCAGCCGAAAAACTTTGGCGTGCTTGTATTTTGCAAGTAGAACGCTATGAATGTGGGTTGCTCTACAGGTATTATTTGTTTCTTTCTATTGCTAAGTTTTCATGTAGGAGCTGCCATGGAAAAGCCACGAGTCGGATACACCATCGAAAAATTCACCATCAGCCGGGATGATTCCCTATACGAATGTTTTCCAAGCTTAGCAAGATGCAACAATGGAAGAATAATACTTACATATCGAGAGAGCGATTCCCATGTTGCAAAAGATTTTTGCAGATTAGTTGTGCGGATAAGCGATGACAATGGCAAGACATTCTCAGAACGAAAAATCTTGGCTGAGAGCCACCAGAAGGACGGCGTTCTGCTGAAATATAACTGCCCGAAGGTTCAGCAGCTAAAGGATGGACGTATACTGCTGATTTGTGATGTATTCAAAACTCCGCCAGCTGATGATGAGAAGGGTGGGGCAGGCTCGGATATAGTGTTCTTTTTCAGCAATGACTATGGGGAAACCTGGTCTGCTGAACATAAAACTGGCGTTCATGGCATCATGCCCGATGAAGTTATCGAGCTTGCGAACGGTGATTGGCTGTTGGCAACTCAGTTTCGGCGGGGAAATACCTTCCAGTGCGTGAGCCGAAGCATAGACGGCGGCAAAACCTGGAGCGAACCTATCACCATTGCGGCGAGAGAAGGCTTTAATTTCTGCGAAGCGTCTATTCTCCAACTTCCGACTGGCGAGCTTGTGTGCTATATGCGGGAAAACAGCGGCAAAGGTCTGCCAATATATAAATCAATTTCAAACGATGGTGGCAAAACTTGGGAAGGGCCTTTCGAAACCTTGATGATGGCTGGCCATCGTCCTGTTGCTCATCTTACAAAAAGTGGAAAAGTCATGATAACCTATCGCCATCAACCAGGTGGTGCAGGCGCATGGGCAAAAAATACCTTCGCCTACCTTGAGTCGGTTGAAAGCGCACTGGAGACTGACAGGTCAAAACAGTTTGGAGTTATCTTGCCTCTTGATCATGACCGAAGCCCAAAATCGGATGGTGGTTATACCGGCTGGGTCGAAATTGAGCAGGGTTGCTTTTTTGCCGTTAATTACATAGTTGATGATGCACCAAAGGCGCAGATACGAGGCTATAGGTTTAGAGAAGAGGATTTTTGAGAGGGGCTTTTGCTTACGTAGAAGAATGGCAGGGTTATATTTTGAAGCGGAGGAGAGCTTTCTATGCAATTGTCATACTTTTTAGTGATCACCCTGCTGATGCTTGCTTCATCGGCGCATGCTGGCGCTGTTGAGGGCGGCAAAAGATATAGCGTTTTCTTCCCACCAGAACTAGTAGCGAAAGCCCGGAAAAATATTTCAAAATACCAATGGATGGCTGGGCAAAAGAATGCAATTATTAAGGCGGCGCAACCCTGGTTGAAGATGTCAGATGATGAGCTTTGGGCGCTCATGTTTGGGCCAACTATTCATCGGGCGTGGCATGTGCTTTCTGATGGCAACTGTCCTGCTTGCAAGAAACCTGTTCCCATGTATGGCTGGCGCCATGACGCACTGAATCATCCATGGAAGGTTCAATGCCCCCATTGTAAAGAGTTCTTCCCAAAGAATGATTTCTACAAATTCTATCTTTCTGGCCTTGATGAACATGGCATTTTTGATCCAAAGAGGGCCAACCGAACACTTCTCTTCAATACCGAGCATCCAAATCCAGAGGACCCACTCCATAAGTTCGGTGTGGATGATGGCACAGGTTACGTGGAAGGTGGAAGGAAGTGGCAATTCATTGGCGCATATCTGATTTATGGCCAATGGAAACAGGCGGTTCTTGGCGGCATTCGAAACCTTGCATCTGCATATATAGTTACCGGTGACCGCAGATATGCTCACAAAGCTGCTATACTCCTTGATAGGGTTGCTGATCTTTATCCAACCTTTGATTTCATGTCTCAGGCAGATTTATACGACGGGCGGAACCAAGGCAACGGATATGTCTCTGTGTGGCATGATGCATGCGAAGAAACCCGCGAGCTTGCAATGGCATACGATATGATTTCGGATGCCATTTTTGAAGACAGAAAGCTGATTGAATTTCTTTCGCAGAAAGCAAAGCTTTTTGGTATCACTAGCCGAAAGACCTCTGCGGAAGATATATGCCGCAACATTGAGGACCGCATTTTGCGCGATGCTTTGGCCAATCCAGCGAAAATTCATTCCAACTATCCTCGTGCAGAGATTACTAAGATAGTTATCATGGCAATCTTGGGTTGGCCCACAAATAAAGACCAAGTGATGGCTGTATTTGATGCAATGATGGAGCGTGCCACCGCTGTGGATGGCGTAACTGGAGAAAAGGGACTGTCTGGATACTCGGCAATCACCATTCAGAGCGTCGCTGGCTTGCTAGAACAGTTTTCAAGAATTGACTCGGATTTTCTAGCGAATGCTCTTAGGCGGCATCCGAGAATTCATGATATGTTTCGCTTTCATATCGACACCTGGTGCATGCAAGAATACTATCCTTGTGTAGGTGACGCTGGAAGTTTTGCTCGGAAGTGCACCTCTTATGTCGGAGTGATTTTCTCCAAAGACCCGGCGGCTGGTAGTATGTGGACGTTTGCACTTACTCCATCGATGTTTAGCTTCCTGTGGCGCTTGTATGAGGTGACTGGAGATACCAATTTTGTCAAAGTGCTTTACCATGCGAACGAAAACAAATTGGAAAACCTCCCATACGATTTGTTCTGCGATGACCCCGAAGCTTTTCAACGGAATGTCCGCAATGTAATTGCTCGAGTTGGACCAACCATAGAGCAAAAGAGTGTCAACAAAAAGGAGTGGCATATAGCAATCCTTCGGTCTGGCACGGGTAAGAACGCTCGCGCAGCATGGCTTCAGTATGACTCAATGGGCGGACATGGGCATGCAAATCACATGCACCTAGGCCTCTTTGCAAAAGGTCTCGACCTCCTGCCTGACTTCGGCTACAAGCCTGTCCAATTTGGCGGCTGGGGATCACCTAGGGCAACATGGTATGGCATGGCGGCGGCGCACAATACGGTGGTGGTGGACGGAAAAGATCATGCTGGCGGTGCTGGCACCTCCACACTATGGGCTGATGGTGCGGAGTTCCACGCAATTCGAGCAGCAGGAGGGGAGCCAGTCGGCACCAGGCGGTTTGAGCGTTTGATAGCCCTTGTGGATATTTCGGAAACGGGTTTTTATATATTTGATGTGTTCCGGGTAGCTGGGGGAACTGATCATGCTAAGTTTACCGGAAGCCATTTCGGAACTATTTCAACAGACGGATTGTCACTCAAACCAGCACCAGATTATGGCTACGGCACGCAAATGCGTAATTTCCAAGTTGATTCCACCCCTCAGATTCCCTGGAGCGTTGATTGGAAGATTGAAGATAAATACGAATATCTTCCAAAAGACTCTGATATTCATTTCCGATATACCGACCTGACTCACGGTGCTGAGGCGTATGTTGCTGAGGCATGGGTTGCACTCGGCATAAGCACTACTGCGGACGCATGGATACCGCGAATCATAACGCGCAGGAGGTCGACTGCTGGAGACTTATCTTCGACCTTTGTTGCGGTAATGGAACCGTATGAAAGTAGGTCTGCCATTAAGGAGATTCGGAGGCTTTTTCTCTCAGATGCCAAAGGCGAACCATGCTCAGACAATCAAGTGGCAGTCGAAATACTATTAGCAGATGGGAGTCGCGATTTAATCACCTCATCAGATATTGAAAGCACACACGGTATCCTTGTCCAAAAGGAATGGGATATGCAAACGGATGCTGAGCTTTGCATGGTTCGACAGGATAAAAAGGGGAAAATCAGAAAAATAATCGTGTGTAAGGGTAGTTTCCTTGAGGTCGATGGTGTCAAAATAGCTTTTAACGGCAAACCAGAGTTAATTGAGCTAGCCATTGATGAAAGAAATGCCTTGCTTGTCTCCGGCAGTGCCAAAGATATCAAGGCCACTAGTTTGAATGTCATTAAATAGTTCAGTTTGTTAGAACAAGATGCCTACACGACGCGAATTTTTAAAGCGGGCAGCTGGTTTTATAGTCGCTGGGGAGATTACTTTGTGTAATGAAACTAAGGCGGATGATATGTCGCAGAAAACTAAGTTACCGGAAATTATTACCCTTCCAGCAAGCTATTACCAGCAGTTCGATGCCGATTTCGGTCTCGATGTTCCAGCTGAGGGCTATGGCGGATGGAAGAAGGCAGAAATCGAAATTTCACGTGACCACACGGCGCTTGTCGTAATGCATGCATGGGATATGGGCACGAGGGAAAAATACCCAGGCTGGCATAGGGCGGTCGAATATATTCCTAGAGCCAATAAAATCTGTCAAACTGTTTTTCCTAAGCTGCTTTCGGCGGTTCGAGAAGCTGGCTTTAAGCTTTTCCATGTGGTCGGCGGCAGCAGCTATTACTACAGTCAATATCCTGGTTATCAGCGAGCAGTTAAGTTGGCAGGTGCTGAACCTGAGCGACTTGAAAGCATAAAAGCTGACCCGATTCTCGAAAAGTTAAGAAAGTTCAGGGATGACCGAGTTTCTGTTGGTCGTCATAATGCAGCGGATGTGGCAGAAGGCTTTAAAAATCTCGATTTTCATCCAGCAGCAAAGCCTGTTGGGGATGAGGGAATCGCTGAGAATGGCAACCAATTGTTTGCTTTGTGTAAGGAAGCAGGTGTGAATCATCTTATTTACACCGGATTTGCGATTAATTGGTGTCTGCTTCTCTCGCCGGGCGGAATGGCGGACATGTCAAAGCGGGGGATAATGTGTTCTGTAATCAGGCAGGCGACTACTGCTGTGGAAAACAAGGAAAGTGCACGGGAGGAGCTTCACAAAGAAGAAGCTCTTTGGCGCGTTGCCCTTGCGTTTGGCTTTGTTTTCGACGTAGACGATTTTATTAAAGCGTTGAGGGTAGCTTAGTAATATAGATGCATTGTGGAGTTTTGCAATTGACTTAATTTCAAAATTGTGCTGGTAGGTTTAAAAATTTTGTTGCCCCAGAGGGGAAAATCATGGCTAATTATATTTACCGAAAACTTGAAGAAGTTCCTACAATACAATGCCCCTGCGGTGAGAGCACGAGGATAATAACATGCGAAGACACACCTGTTGCCAATATCCACGTAACCTATATCACTGATTCCAAAAAGCATTACCATAAAAAGGTTACCGAGTTTTATTATATTCTCGAAGGTATTGGGGAGATGGAACTAGGTGATGAGGTGGTTCCTTTAGAGCCAGGCGTAACTATTCTCATTCCGCCTGGCTTGCCACACAGGGCCTATGGCGAGGTTAAATGCCTGATTGTTGGTGTGCCCGCATGGCAGCATGACGATGAGTTCTTTTGTGGTGAATAGAAGACCTTGCTGATGAAGGAGGCCGCTTTAATTGTCCAACCAAGTAGCTCTCGAACAGCAACTCAATAGTTTTGACCATAATGAGCGCCGTGCCGCTTTGGAAGAACTTGCATTGCAAGTTCAATCAGGGCAGATTAAGGTGCCGCCGCCGAAAGAAGAGGTCAATCTTCACTTCCACACATTCTTTTCCTTCAATGCGAATGGCTGGTCGCCAAGCCGCATTGCATGGGAGAGCCTAAAGTATGGCTTGGAGATATCAGGAATAGTGGATTTTGATGTCCTAGACGGCATGGATGAGTTTCTTGCGGCAGGCGAGATTCTTGGGCTGAAAACAGTTGTTGGCCTTGAAACCCGTGTTTTCATTAAGGAGCTTGAGGATAAAGTGATGAGCTCTCCTAATGAGCCGGGAATTGCCTACTTTATGGCGGCGGGATGCTTTAAGCAACCTCCTGCAGGAAGCGAAGCGGAGCGCATACTTAGGTCAATGGCTCAGACAGTCCGCATGCGAAATATCGGCTTAATGGCAAGGGTGAATGCATACCTGGGTGATGTTCAGCTTGACTATGAATCGGATGTAATTCCTTTGACTCCTTCGGGCAATGCAACTGAACGCCATCTTTTGAAAGCTTATGAGTATAAGGCTGAGCAAGTATTTGGCGGAAATATGGACAAAATTGCATCATTCTGGTCAGAAAAGTTAGGCATATCAAAAGAAGAGGTGGCGACACTTATACCTGATACGCCAAAGTTTCATGAGATAATGAGATCGAAACTTATGAAGTTTGGCGGGGTAGGGTACGTGCCGCCGGATAGCGGAAGCTTTCCTACCATTGAGGAAGCAGTCCAAATGATTCATGGAATGGATGCCCTGCCGATGATTGCGTGGCTGGATGGTACTAATGCAGGCGAGGAAAATACGATAGAGTTTCTTGCACTACTTCGTTCAAAGGGTGTAGTTTCGGTTAACATTATCCCTGACCGGAATTGGAACATTAAGGATCCTGCCGAGAAAGCGCTCAAGCTCCGCAAATTGGACGAAGTCGTGCGGGCTGCAAGAGATTTTAGAATGCCAATCTCCGTTGGTACGGAAATGAACAGGGCGGGACAGCCCTTTGTAGACAACTTCTCGGCGCCAGAACTGAAGCCTTATGTGAAAGATTTTGTCGATGGTGCACGGTGCATCTATGGGCATACCGTTCTTGCGAGATACGCGGATTTTGGCTGGTTTAGCGAAAAGGCATATGCGGCTTTTGGGCGGGATGAAGGTGCCAGAATGCGGTTCTTTGTCGAAGTCGGCAAGTCAATCGCTCCTTCGATGAAGATAGATGGGCGCCTCAAGGATATAAATGATCCTGAAACTATTATTCAATTTCTAAAAAACAGCTAGTCGAGGAGAATCAGTTGGCAGGATTCACTACCAGGCCTGTAATAATGGGCACACACGCGGTGATTTCAACCGGACATTACCTTGCAACGGATGCAGGGCTGAGAATTCTTCATCAAGGTGGCAATGCAATTGATGCAGGGGTTGCCGCTGGCTTTTGTCTTGCGGTTCTTGAGCCCCAGCTTAATGGAATTGGCGGCGAGGTGCCAATATTGATTTATTCGGCTAAGCACAGGAAGGTCTTTGCAATCAATGGGCAGGGAACGGCTCCAAAGCGGGCAACCATTGAATGGTTTAGAAAACAAGGAATTAGTTTAATTCCAGGAGACGGCTTCCTTCCCGCCACCGTGCCGGCAGCTTTCGATGCGTGGGTGACGGCGCTTCGGGAGTTTGGCACAATGACGCTTGCCGAAGTGCTTGCGCCAGCGGTTGAGCTTGCAGAGTTTGGTTTCCCTATGTATGCCCATCTCAGAAATGTCCTGCGCACTCATGCGGAAAAATTTCTTTCAGAATGGCCAACTTCTGCAGAGGCATTTCTTCCTAACGGCAAAGTTCCCGAAATTGGAGAAATCTACTGCCAGCCATACTGGGCAGCTACTTTCCGGAAGATTATCCAAGTGGAGAAAGAAGCATCAAAAAGGGGCCGTGATGGCGCTCTTGAAGCTGCTAGGGATGCTTTCTATAAAGGCGAGATTGCTGAAAGGATAGCAGAATTTGCCCAGAGCACAAAAGTGAAGGATGCAACCGGCGTTTCGCATTCTGGATTGATTGAGTATGATGATCTCGCGGGCTACCGAAGCCGAATAGAGGACCCCGTGACTGTCAACTACCGTGGATATGATGTGTTTAAGTGCGGCCCATGGTCTCAGGGGCCGGTTTTTCTACAGCAATTAAACCTTCTGGAAGGTTTTGACCTTGGAAAAATGGGTCATAACTCAGCGGATTATATCCATACAATAATCGAGTGTGCTAAGCTTGCCTTTGCAGACAGGGAGGCATATTATGGCGATCCTGAGTTCGATGACGTGCCGCTTGACATTCTTCTGTCGAAAGATTATGCGGATTCCCGAAGGGGATTGATAGACCAACGGCAGGCATCTGATGAGTTTAGGCCGGGAGATGTTGGCTGTGGACCTTTGCCATATGACCCAGCTTTTGTCGCGCCGCCAAATGAGTCAGATTCAGCCGACCATGACACAACTCATTTAGACGTCGTTGATGCCGCTGGAAACATGTTCTCAGCTACCCCTAGTGGCGGATGGCTGATGTCGTCGCCGGCGGTCCCAGGTCTCGGCTTCCCGCTTGGCACCAGGGGACAAATGTTCTTCCTAGATTCACGTCGGCCAAATGCACTTCAACCTGGCAAGCGGCCAAGAACGACTCTCACACCGTCTTTATGTATTAAGGACGGCATGCCGTTTATGGCGTTTGGTACCCCTGGCGGCGATATGCAAGACCAATGGACGCTTCAGTTCTTCTTGAATGTTGTGGACTTTGGCATGAATGTTCAGGAAGCTGTGGATGCACCATTATTCCACACATCTCATTTTCCAAGCTCATTCTATCCACGCACTATGTTGTCCAAGCGGTTAGCTGTTGAAGAGCGCATACCCGAAAGCATTCGAGAAGAGTTGGCGCGGAGAGGCCACATAATTGCTGTTGGTGGACCATGGGCTTTTGGCAGGGTGCTTGGAATTCAAAAACACAATGATGTGATCTTTGGCGCCGCCTCGCCTCGTATGGAGACGGCCTATGCGGCTGGGTGGTGACGGAACACCTTGTGATAAAACATTTGCCACCATAAAAATAAAGGGAATCGTCAAAGGCTTAATAGCTATGAAGGTGCATGCTGTTCTAAAAGTAAATGTAAAATAAGAATGCGTTACGGAGAGCTGGACTTTGGATAAATCAAAGACATTAGTGGATACTCAGAGCAGCCATGACCGAAGGAAGGTATACCTTCAGCGGGTCGGCGTCAAAGGCGTTGAAATTCCGTTTCAAATCAAGGCTATGGAGGATGGCCATCAAACTGTTCTGGCTACCGTAGACCTGATGGCGGACCTGCCCCACTATTACAAGGGCACACACATGAGCCGATTCATTGAGATATTGGAGGAATGGCGCAACCGTCCAGTTTCAGGCCATGAAGTCAGGTTGATACTTCAGCAAACCAAGGATCACCTTCGAGCTGAGATGGCGCACGTTAACATCAGATTTAAGTATTTCATCGAAAAACAAGCGCCTGTATCAAAGCTGAGGAGCATACTCGGCTATGACAGTGCGTTTTGTGGCGACCTAAATGGGAAGACATTTGACTTTACACTCCGAGTTAATGTCCCAATTAATATTGTATGTCCTTGCAGTAAAGCCATATCGGAGGTTGGAGCACACAACCAAAGGGCTTTCATTCGAGCAAGTGTGCGTTTTGTTCCAGGAAAATCGCTTTGGATTGAGGAACTCGTCCACATTTTGGAACAGCAAGGGAGTGCCCAAATCTATCCAATCCTCAAGCGCGAAGATGAGAAATTCGTTACTGAGCGTGCATTTATGACTCCAAAGTTCGTCGAAGATGTTGTGCGTGACTGCGTTCTCGTTCTTCGGAAGGAGCCTCGCCTTCGGTGGTTTGAAGTTGAGTGTGAATCAGAGGAATCGATTCACGCCCACAACGCATACGCATACCACCAAGAGACGCTTATGCAATCCGAGGCAACATCTCCTCGGTAACAAGGCGCGAAGGAGTCCCGCCGGAGAAAAAGATTTCAAGGTTGTGGACTGCTGCCTCTCCTTGGCGGCGAACCATCTCAGGTGTGCCTCCTGAAATGTGTGGCGTAAAGACAACGTTTTCAAGCGCAAAGAACTCGTGACCATCTGGAAGAGGTTCGGGGTCGGTTACATCTAAAGCTGCGGTGAACCGACCTGTTTTCAATTCTTCCAATAGTGCATCGTGGTCTATAATTGCCCCTCGCGCGGTATTAATCAGCACCGCTCCTTCCTTAATTGACTGCAAATGCTCACGGCGAATCATGTGGCGGGTTTCTTCCGTCAGCGGCGCATGGATTGAAATTACGTCGCATTTTGCGAACAGTTCCTCTAAGGAAACCTTTTTTGCCCCAAGGTTCTCAGCTTCCTCAGGAGTAATGTAAGGATCATAGATACAAAGCTCAACATCCCATGGTTTAATAAATCTAATTACTTCGCGCCCGATAAGGCTTGCACCAACGATGCCAACGCGCTTGCCATTCAGTTCTCGTGGTTCTGCAACTCCGTGGGGCCGCCAGGTTTTTTGTGTACGGATGGCAGTAGCTAAGTTGACCACATTTCTAAGCATGATTTCCATCATAGCTACTGTCATTGCAGCTACTGAAATAGCCATTGCTGGTTGTGATGTGCAAACGGTGATACCTCGTTTGAAGACCTCAGGTGTAATTATTCCCTTGATTGAACCGGCGGCGTGGACGATAACACGCAGTTTACCTGCATTTGCGATGACGTTAGGACCAAATCGTGGCGAACCCCAGCTCGTAATGCAGGCATCGAATCCTGATATAAGCAAAGAAAGCTCTTCTTCGGTGTAGTTTCGGTCGTTTGGGTTTACAACAACTTCGCCAAGAGCATTGAGTCTAGCTAGCGATTCTTGGCTGAAGAGTCGAGCCCTGAGTGTTGGTCCAGGAAGGATAAGTATCTTGTGCATAATGTGTCTCCATTTTTGGTTGTTATCCCCAGCTTACCTGGCGATATCTTATAAGTCAAGAGCAAAGTTTGGTTGACACCAAAAGCCTTAAAGTAGTAGATTAGATAACCGTGGAATTGCACAAAATTAGCTTGTTGTGCGTCTAATAAACGCGGGTTAGTTGTACAAGTCATGCCACACAAAGGCGGGATTCACTTCTCGCGAAGATAAGTAAGTCTAGAGTTGATTGGTGGAATGAAAGTTGGCTAGGAAGATTTCAATCAAAGCAGTTAGGCATAGCTACTACAATGAGCCAGTTATTGTAGCAATAGATGGGATGGAAGACCCAAAAGACTTGGGTGTTTCTCTTGTCGAGATTGGAACGGGCCGGGCAATTCCAGCCCAGGTCATGAACAGGCAGGGAGATTGCATCCATCTTTGTATAGTAGTTGATGCTTTACCAAAGGGAGAAAGCCGTGAATTTGAGATAGGTTGTTCTTCTAGTACGACCGATGGCGTGAATCTTATTGATGATGGCAAAAAAGTCGAGTTTAGGATAGGCGGGAAGCTGTTTACAGCCTATCACTACGTATCTGATCTCCCAAGGCCATTTATGTTTCCTTTAATAGGTCCAGGCGGTGTAAACGTGACCAGGCGCTTTCCAATGGAGAAGGATGTCCCTGGCGAAACTAGCGACCACAAACACCATAGGTCTTTGTGGGTTGCTTTTGGTGATCTAAACGGTGCGGATGGATGGTCTGAGGAACCTGGCCATGCTGTGACCGTGCACAAAGAGTTTCTCGATAAAAGCAGTGGCCCAGCTTTTGGACGGATAAAAACGTTGAATGATTGGCTCGATTCCTCGGGAAATAAGATAATGGAGGAAGAGCGCGAAGTTATCGTATACAATGTAACAGAACATGCCCGTTTGATAGACCTACGCGTCGTATTCAAAGCAACCCAAGGTGACGTTCGGTTTGGTGATACCAAAGAAGGCGGCATAGTGGCGATTAGGGTCGCCACGAGTATGGATGGCAACAAGGGAGGCTTGATTACAAACTCATACGGCGGCGTTACTGAAATTGAAACTTGGGGAAAGCGCGCACATTGGTGTGATTACTCTGGACCGGTAGAAAGCCAAACCGTTGGAATTACGATATTTGATAATCCAGCTAACTTCCGATATCCTACTTATTGGCATGTTCGAGATTATGGCCTTATGACTGCGAATCCATTTGCTTTATCGGCATATAAAAGAGACCCCAACGTTGATGGGAGCTACATTTTAAAGGCTGGAGAGATATTTCCATTTGCTTATCGGATATATATTCATAGCGGCGATGTGATTGCCGGAAACGTAGCTGAGAAGTATCACGGATATATCAACCCGCCTGTTGTGGCGGTGGAATAAGGTGCAAAAAATTTCCAACCAGGCTAATTCTGAAGGCACTATTTATATAGGTAACGATGTTGTCTACCGGATGCTTGACCTTGGGTCGGGTTTCCGAAGTGGAGTTATTGGTGACGCCAGGAATACCATGAAGTTGTCGCTGGCGCACGTATGCGAGTTTATTCTCCGCGTCAGCTCACCAGGTGAGAGTGCCCCATCTATTGAAATCAATCCCGCTAATGCCGATTTTTTGGAAGCACGAGAATCCGAGGGTTCGGGTTTAATTTTCTTTTTCAGACATCATAATCCCGAATTAGAAATAGAGCTTCGTGTGAGCGCAGGGGTAGGTCCTCAGTTATCAAAGCAACTATTAATTAAAAATATCGACGAAAAATCCCTCATGCTTTTCGACGTAGTGCTTGATAGGTTCGAGGTGCCTGAGGACGTAGACCTTTCGGGAGGCGGGCGCGGTTTGCCGGTAGTCATTGGAAACAGCGCATTCACCGCAATTGAGTTTCCGGAATCCGAAAACATTATTAGGGACTCGTTAGTCTCATTAGAATATTATCCGGCGTCGATAATCAAGCCAGGTGAAACTTTTGAGACCGAGCGTGCTATCTTCCGACTTTGCACTAGAGAGATTGAGGCTGAGGTTTTAAGCTATATCGAAGAGGTGAGGGTTAATAAAAGCAAGCATTTTCACTGTTGGTACTCTTCTCGTGGTGCCCATGAGCGTGAAGGTCCAAGTGAACATATAATAGCGGAACAACTAAGACATGTCTTCGACTTGAAAACGAATTGGCGTATACCATTTGAGTATTTTATTCTCGACTTTGCAGACTGTGATGTTGTGCCAGCTTTCTCTTCAGGAGACGAATGTTTTCCCGATGGTTTAGGTAGCACCCTAGAAAAAATAAAAAACGCCGGCCTTAAGCCAGGTATTAGCTTTGATTTTAGTCATTTGTTGGAAATTGGGGACCCCCGGGATTTCCTCTTGGGATTAATGAATAGTGGGCTAAAGTTTATCTCCTTTCATTTGGGCACCCAAGACAATGCGCTTTCTAATAAATATCAGCTAAATCTGCGCGCTCGAAAATTGATAGAATTGTTCTCTTATCTCAAAGCAGCTGACCCTGAGATTGTAATCCAAG
Source organism: Armatimonadota bacterium (assembly GCA_029907255.1). Classification (NCBI taxonomy): domain Bacteria; kingdom Bacillati; phylum Armatimonadota; species Armatimonadota bacterium. The sequence goes on along the minus strand of JARYMF010000005.1, from coordinate 15,734 downwards.
TCTCGACATCCCAATGTTCGCCTTGGTGGTTAAAATACGCTGATTTCGTTTCCGAGGATGGTGATGGCACAGCCGAGATTCCAGCACCAAGCTTGAGGCATAGTCAAATATTGCATAATGACCTTAGGCATTGCTTATTTGAAGTGGATAACGGCATTTACATTGGTTATTCGGACCGGCCTTTCTGGTCAGGAAAGCAGTTTTGGAAACGTGATTTGATTATGTCGCTTTCCCGAACCGGCCGAATAATGCTTTCAGGAGAGCTACATTTGTTGGATGATGACGATAGGCTTTTCCTTCAGCGTCTTGTACAAGTGAGGAACGCTCACCGTGCGAGTATTGGTTTGCTTCAGCGCGTCATCGGAAAGCCAGAATTAGGAAAGGTATATGGGTTTTCAAGCGCAATACATGGCCGAGGCTTGGTAGCCCTTTATAATCCCTCCTGGGAAACAAAAGTCTTGGAGCTTCGTGCTGAGGATTTGCACTGTGACCCGTCAGTGAGAAATATCTGCGTTCAAATTTTCCCAGAACATGCGGCATGGGCGATCCTTCCAGGCAGCAGCTTTCATATTCATATTGACCCTTGGGAGGTAAAATGGCTTGAAGTAGAGCCATCCGATGAACATATCGAGTTATTGGAAAGGAAATTTAGGCGAACGGAAAATGAGCAAATCCCTGTTACGCTCGTACTGCCACCGGAAGGTGTAATAACAGAAATTACCCAACCATTGGAAACAATAGATTTTGGTACCGGACTGGCATTTCGTTGCCGACCTGAATTGCCTCGTACTTGGGAATCATTTCCATTAATGATTGATATTAGTGGCCTAAAAGGCGAATTGTATATAAACAACCACCCAATGGGAGTAAACGGAGAAGCTGGTTTCTCTGTACTTTATCCTTGGACTAGGGATTATAGCTATATCAATTTCGGGAAGCAAAACCTGGTCTATTTGGCTACCAAAGAGGGCAATATTAAGCCGCAGTCAAACATCAAACTCCGCTTATTACCATACTACAGTAGTAGCGCATGTCGCGAAGATTGGCCACACTCAACCGATTGCTCCATGGTCATAATTATCAGATATTTTGAGGATGGGAAGCCTTTCCGGCCCTCACTTGACCCGAGAATTGCTCAATGTGCCGTATGGCTTGATGGTGTTTGGATGGAACCATATAGGGTGCCACCGCTTATTCCACGTGTTCGCTCGGGCTTCTCATGGGCTGTCTTTATACTTGATCTTGAGGGTGATTGGGAGTGTGTTCGCATCCTCGTCCCAAAGATTGTCAATTGTGAATATAACGTGGAGTTTTTCCTTACCGATAAATTAAAAGCAGCTACTTTTGCACAGGGCGAGTGAAATGAGGGGCAATCTGCCAAACATTTGGGGAAAAGGCGGAGCGCTCTTTGCATTCTCCGGTTTTGATGGCCCAACAGATTGGGCTCATCCATTTGTAGGTTCGACCTCTAGCGAGGGTAGGGGTATTGATTTTCACACCAATACTCCTGCCTCTTTGATGTTTCATTTCCCTCCTATTTGCTCCATTGAAGATGAGGTAGTCGCATGTGATGTCATTTCTTCATTGATTACTTTGCGAAACGGCAGGCTGCGTTTAAGATATTTATTCCTCGACGAAAAAACTGTGGCAGGCGAAATATTCGCTGTAGAGTCGCAGTCACCCCAAGATGTTTCTATCGTTATTATGATGCAGGGAGCGTTAGAGGTCGAGGACGCCACGAGTATAATATTCAAAGCAGGGCCCGAGGAACTTATTCTCATGGGCAAGGGCGCTAATTTGCACGTTTCCGAAGGGAAGCTGTGTGCGTCGCTTGGAGAGGGTCAAGGCATAAGGTTTGTGTTGACTTACTCATTTAATATGCCGACTGGATCAAGGCTTGCTGATGCCGAACGGGCGCTGACTGTGGACTTAGGTAAGATTTATAACGATCGCCTTGCCTTTTTTGAAAAATTGCCGTTGCCCGAATTTGAAGACCAACTTTTCCTCAAAACTTATTACAAATGTGCGTCGGTCCAAAAAGTAAATTGCAACAGGGCTGAGGGGCGTATTAAATTCGATTGGACCACACCCGACCGCTGGCCGCATAAGCATATGTGGATATGGGATTCCGCATTTCATGCACTTGGCTTGAGGCATTTTGCACCAAAGTGGGCGATGAATTCAATAAAGGCTGTTTTGTCAAAGCAAAGGCCTGACGGATTCATCCCTCATATGATGACGCCAAATGACGAACAAGACTCATTACTTGTTCAGCCGCCACTCCTTTCATGGGCTACGTGGAAAGTGTATGAGACGACACGAGACGAGAAGTTCCTCCAATACTGCTACCCGCGGCTAAAGGCAATGTTACTTTATGATTGCAGGGAGCTTGACAAAGATGAGAGCGGCTTGTGTGAATGGCCGAGTAGCAATGCCTCTGGTATGGATAACTCTCCGCGGTTTGACCAACCTGTTGGTGACGCGGTTGATTTAAATGCGTATTTAGTCAACGACCTTGCCTACCTTGAGAAAATTGCTCGAAGGCTGGGGCTTTCTAATGAAGCTGGCATTTGGGCAGACCTTAAGTACAGCCGTATAGCCTTGATTAATGAGCGGCTGTGGAATGCTAGCGAGGGTTTTTATTATGATTTAACACCCGATGGAGTACAGATTGACCTTAAAACGATAGCAGGATTTACTCCTTTATTTGCTGGAGTATGCAGTGAGAGCCAAGCAGAAGACCTTGTGAGACATCTGAGAAACCCTGACGAATTTTGGCTTAAGTTTCCCATCCCTAGCGTTTCGTTGGACGAGCCTTCGTTCTCAGATGATATGTGGCGGGGGCCGGTTTGGATTAACTTCAACTATATGGTCATAGAAGGCTTGATTCGATATGGCTACCTAACTTTGGCTGACGAAATAAAGAAAATAACATTGAGCGAGATTGCGCGCTGGTATGCAGAGGATGGAGTTATATACGAGTTTTACGACAGCAGAGCTTCGAAGTCGCCTTCAAAACTTAGCCGAAAAGGTAAGCAAGGCATTCAAATTGGAAGCTGGCAGGTGGCCCAGTGTATAAAGGACTACCATTGGACGGCGGCTTTATTCATAGATATGGCATTGGGTTAGCGGTAAACAAAAAGAAAACTATCCTGATTACATGCTAATTGGTTAATTGTTGATGAGTACCCCTACTGAGATTAGAACAACAAAGACTGTTGAGACCACAGCGAAACCACAAAAAGGCCTCACTAAGCGTGTTGTTTTTATCGCCTTCATTCTGACCATTATTAACGACTATTGGATTGTGCAGATGGAGGTCGTGCGTTATTCGTTTGCAACTTATGCCGCTCCGTTTTATAACTGCCTCTTTACCTTGCTCGTTCTCACTCTAATCAATATGGGAGTAAGGAGCAAGTGGCCAAAATTTGCCCTTAGTAGGGCTGAATTAACAACTATTTACATCATGGTTTCCATAACAAGTGCTGTACTTTCGCACAACATGATGGAAATCCTTGTCTCGTTGATTGGCTATGCATTCTTTTTCCAATCGCCAGAAAACAACTGGGCGAACATGTTCCTTCACCGTCTGCCAAAATGGCTAACAGTAAGCGACCCGAAGTCATTGCGGAACTTCTATTATGGTAATTCGACGCTCTACGACCCAGCAAACTTTACTCCGTGGATAATACCCGTCATTTCTTGGTCTGTGTTTTGCTTTGTTTTGATAATAACCATGCTTTGTATAAATAGTATATTTCGCAAGCACTGGATAGAGTCCGAGAGATTGACATTCCCTGTGGTAATGCTTCCTTTAGAAATGACCGACGAGACGGGTTCGCTATTTAAAAACAAATATATGTGGATAGGTTTTGCTTTCTCGGGCATGCTAACCCTGCTTGCCGGCTTAAATTATCTTTTCCCATCTGTTCCCCATATCCAAATCGTGCGCAGGGACATTGGTAAGTACATCGTCAACCAACCCTGGAAATCAATGGGTGGAATTCCCCTGGGTTTCTATTTTTGGGCAATCGGCATTGCATTCTTGATGCCGTTTGAACTTTCATTCTCATGCTGGTTCTTTTATTGGCTTGTGAAACTCGAGTTGGTGGCGAGTCATTTGCTGGGGTTGCATGAGCTGATGGTTGTTGGCGGCGGTTTTGATCGAGCTTATCCGTTTGTAAACAGCCAGGCATATGGGGCATATCTTGGCTTTTTTGTTATGAGTATGTGGACCGGTCGCCACTACCTTAAAAAGGTATTCCGAACGGCATTCCTAAAAACCCGCGAAATTGATGAATCAAGAGAGGCAATCAGCTACCGAACAGCAATTCTTGGAGCAATTGCTGGCATTCTATTCCTCAGTCTTTTTGCCTATCGGATGGGTATGTCACCATTAATAATAGTTATTTTCTTTGTACTTTATTTTATGTTTGCAGTCATTGTAAGTCGAATTCGAGCTGAACTTGGTTTCCCAACGCACGACATGCACGTAATGGGTCCTCAAAATCCCATAGTAACAGCAGCCGGGACGCAAAATCTTTCCCCCCAAGATTTGGTTGGATTCTCAATGTTTTATTGGTTTAACAGAACTTATGCAAGCCATCCATCACCGCACGAAATGGAGGGTTACAAGCTCTCGGAACGGACAGATAGCCATGCCCGCCAAATGTTTTATGCTGTTGGAATTGCCGCAATCTACGCTATGCCAATTGGGTTTTGGATGCTCCTGCACACCTACTATCAAAACGGTGGCGCCACTGCAAATATGGAGCAGTGGGCACTCGGCTTTGGGAAAGAAGTTTATAACCAACTTGCAGGCTGGATGAAACAGCCTTTTCCGCCGAACCCAACGGCATTTATGTTTGTTGGTGTTGGGTTCCTTGGCTCGATGTTCCTCGGATGGATGAGAGTTCGTTTTCTTTGGTTCCCATTCCATCCTTTAGCATATGGCCTTGCGAGTAGCTGGGGAGTGGCACAGCTTTGGATGCCGCTTTTCATAGGGAGCACTGCAAAACTCCTCACTTTAAAGTTCGGCGGGCTATCTCAATACAAACGAGCACTTCCGTTCTTCTATGGATTGATTCTCGGCGAAATCACAATCGGATGCTTGTGGACAATCATTGGCATAGTCCTCGATATCCCGACGTATGACTTTTGGCCTGGGAAGTTTGCCTCATAAGCTTAGAACCGCTAAATTGAAAAAACTTTAGAAAACTTTTTTTGTTTTTAATAAATCCCTTGACATGGAATATATTGTGTGATAATCTAAAAACACCACAATATCTTGTGGATGCGCATCCAAGTTTTATCATGAAATGTCCTTATTGCGGTCAAAATAATGACAAGGTTTTAGACTCCCGCTCGGTTCGTGATGGAGAGGGAATCCGCCGTCGCCGAGAATGCCTCGAATGTGGTAGGAGATTTACTACGTACGAGGAAATAGAAGAACTTCGTCTTGTCGTGGTGAAAAAAGACGAACGGCGGGAGCCTTTCGACCGTTCAAAATTACTTAAGGGAATGATTACTGCCTGCGAGAAGCGGCCGGTTAGCGTTGCACAACTTGAAGCTGCCGCAGATGAAATTGAGCGCACACTCTACAATCGTGGTGAAAAGGAGGTGCGCTCATCCGAGATTGGCGATATGGTTATCGAGAAGCTCAGACGCCTGGACCAAGTTGCTTATGTAAGATTTGCGTCTGTCTACCGTCAATTCGAAGATGTAACGCAGTTCAAAGAACTCGTAGAAGTTCTTGATGCAGATTTGGCAGGCAATTGAAGAGCACACAAATGCCAACGGCGCTGTCCAGCTTCGGCTGGATAACAATTTACAAAGTCAGGGTCGTCTTCAGACTGCATTGAAATTTTGATCACTCTGGATTCAGCCCTGCGTTTGCATTACTTAGAGGTTTTTCGCCGGTGGAATCCGGCTAAAATTTTCTTAGGAGGGGTCGAAGATGCTCACCAAGAACGCAATCACTGTTTTAGAAAGGCGTTATCTTAGAAAAGATGAGCAGGGCAACCCAATTGAAACGCCCGAGGGTATGTTCCATCGCGTCGCTAATGCGGTCGCGGCAGCAGAGCGTCTGTATGGTAAGTCCGATGATGAGGTCAGGGAAATCGAAGCCGAGTTTTACCGAATGATGTCAGAGCTAGAATTCCTGCCAAACAGTCCTACGCTGATGAATGCAGGAAGGAAGCTGGGCCAACTAGCCGCATGTTTTGTTTTGCCTATCGAAGATACAATGGAGAGCATCTTCGAAACCATCAAGCACACTGCGCTCATTCATAAGAGTGGTGGGGGCACGGGATTCTCATTCTCACGCCTCAGGCCAGCGAAAGACGTCGTCCAATCTACCAACGGCGTTTCCAGTGGCCCAATTTCCTTTATGGAGGTTTTTAACGCGGCTACCGAGGCTATTAAGCAGGGCGGCACCCGTAGGGGAGCGAATATGGGTTGCCTGCGTGTAGATCACCCTGATATCCTTGATTTCATTACAGCAAAAAAGGACAACAACCGGCTTACCAATTTCAATATCTCCGTTCTTGTTACCGAACAGTTCATGGAAGCTGTCGAGAAAAATCAGGACTACGACCTAATCAATCCTCGCACAGGCCAAAAAACAAAATCGCTAAATGCGCGCAAAGTCTTCGATTTGATAGTAAACATGGCGTGGCGGAACGGTGAGCCGGGGATTATTTTCATTGACCGTATCAACCGTGACAACCCTACTCCAAAGCTTGGAGAGATTGAATCGACAAATCCGTGTGGTGAACAGCCGCTCCTCCCCTATGAGGCATGTAATCTGGGCTCAATTAATTTGTCAAAATTCGTTGCTAACTCTGGAGGTGAGCCTGCGGTAGATTACATGAGATTGGGGAAGGCCGTTAGGATGGCGGTTAGATTCCTTGATGACGTCATTGATGTCAGCAAATACCCTCTGGTGCAAATTGATAAGATGGTCAAAGGCAACCGCAAGATTGGGCTAGGGGTTATGGGCTTTGCAGATATGCTAATTATGCTAGGTATACCTTATGATTCTGAGCAAGCAATCACTTTGGCAGAGGAAGTGATGTCGTTCATCCAAACCGAAGCTAGACAGATGTCCGCGGAACTTGCCGCTGAACGAGGAGCATTTCCAAATTTCGAGGGAAGCATCTACGATGTGCCAGAGGGAACCCGAATGAGAAATGCAACAGTGACAACCATTGCCCCAACTGGTACTCTGTCAATAATCGCTGGGTGCTCAAGCGGAATAGAACCACTGTTTGCAGTTGCATACATCCGTACAGTTCTCGATGGGACCCAGCTTGTAGAAGTCAATCCATTATTCGAGAAAATTGCCAGAGAGCGAGGATTCTATAGCGATGCCCTGATGAAGGAAATCGCTGTACGTGGCACAGTAAAAGGAATAGCCGAAGTACCAACGGAAGTTCAGCGCATATTTGTTACGGCTCACGACATTGCGCCTGTGTGGCATGTAAAGATGCAGGCAGCATTCCAAAAATACGTAGACAATGCGGTTTCGAAAACCGTCAACTTCCCGAATTCCGCAACAACCGAAGATGTAGCGGAAGTCTTCAAGCTTGCCTACCGTTTGGGTTGCAAAGGCGTTACTGTCTACCGGGACGGCAGCCGTGAAGAACAAGTGCTGAGCGTTGGCACTAGCAAAAAGGAATCTACATCAAATTCCGAGACCGGTGTGCTTCAGCCGCGACCAAGGCCGGTTCGGACGTTTGGTGTGACCGAGAAAGTTAAAACGGGTTGCGGAAATCTATACGTGACGATAAACGAAGATAGCGAAGGTCTATGTGAAGTTTTTGCTAGAATGGGAAAATCTGGTGGATGTGCCTCATCTCAGCTTGATGCGGTGTCGCGCGTTATCTCGGCGGCTCTTCGAGCTGGGGTTAAGCCTGAATCCATCATCAAACAGCTGAGGGGGAATGTTTGTCCCTCGCCAGCATGGGATCAAGGAGGCCGAGTACTCTCATGTCCCGATGCTATTGGAATTGCTCTTGAACATTACCTTCAATACAAGCAGACAGGCGAGCCGGTAGAGACAGTAAGCAAATGGCAGAGCCCGCTAGACAATCTTGTTGGTGCTTGCCCTGACTGCGGCAGTGCTGTCGAACACGAATCTGGATGCATTGTTTGCCGCTTTTGCGGGTTCTCCAAGTGCGGGTAGGCGCTTTGCAGCAAAAGTTGCAGATTTGGAGTCTTCTTGACATTAGGCGTGGGAAAAGCTATCATTGTTTCGGCGTGACTGGCGAATGAGCGGAATGGACCGCAATGGAGCGCCAATATCTATTGAATGCCGATCGCCTGGGCAAAAAACGCCCAGGCTTTTTATTTTTACGTGGGCAGTAGGCAAAAATTGGAAGTATAATAGGTTCTGGTGACCTGATTATAAAATTATTAATTTAGCCGGATATAAGGGAGGAAAATAAATGGATCAGCAAGTTATTCCACTTAGGTATGGTATGAATCCACATCAAAAACCTGCACAGGTCATCTTGACTGACAGAAGTCCCAAAATAGAAATCCTAAACGGCGCGCCAGGGTATATTAATTTTCTTGATGCTCTGAACGCTTGGCAGCTAGTCCGAGAACTTAAGGCGGCGCTCAATCTACCGGCCGCAGCGTCATTTAAGCACGTGAGCCCAGCTGGAGCTGCCGTGGGATTGCCGCTGTCTGATACTTTGAAAAAGGCATATTTTGTTGATGATATGGACTTATCTCCGCTCGCTATTGCCTACGCTCGTGCTCGCGGTGCGGATAGGGTCTCCTCATTTGGCGATTTCATTGCTTTGAGCGATACCTGCGACCTATCTACTGCACAGCTTATCAAGCGCGAGGTTTCAGATGGTGTTATAGCGCCAGCATACGACGAGGATGCACTAGCTATATTGCGAGAGAAGCGTGAAGGCAAGTATTTAGTTCTCCGCATTGACCCAGATTATAATCCGCCAGAGATTGAGCAGAGGCAAGTTTTTGGCGTAACACTTGAGCAGAAACGCAATGATATTAAGATTGATGCCAGCGTACTTGCGAATGTTGTAACAGCGAAAAAGGAAATCCCACCAGATGCTCAGCGAGATTTAGTTGTTGCACTGATTACATTAAAATATACCCAATCGAACTCTGTTTGCTTTGCCTACGATGGCCAGGTTATAGGCGTTGGTGCAGGCCAGCAATCTAGAGTGCACTGCACTCGACTGGCCGCCGGAAAAGCGGATCTCTGGTGGCTGAGACAGCATCCAAAAGTGCTTGAATTGGAATTCAGAAGTGGCTTGAATCGCGCTGAGAAGAATAATGCCATTGATGAGTTTCTCTGCGATGACCTGACTCCTCCTGAAGAAGCGCTTATGCGAGAAAACTTGCCTGGTGCTCAGCGCTTAACAAAAGAGGAGAAACGACACTGGCTTGACAAGCTTACAGGAGTCTCACTAGGCTCCGATGCCTTCTTCCCATTCCGGGACAGCATTGATCGCGCAAGCAGGACAGGCGTAAAATACATAGCCGAGCCAGGGGGGTCAACGCGAGATAATGAAATTATTGCAGCCGCTGATGAGTACGGTATGGTAATGGCATTTACTGGTATTCGCCTGTTCCATCACTAATCCGAAGGAACAAAAATATTAAAATTGATGATTTCAGAATACAGAGAGTAAAAGTAGCATGAGAACAGGTACTGCGAATCTGCCGTTGCATGGCGGAACTGCGCCTGCATGGCTTTTTTCAAGAATGACAAAGCTATCACGTGAGATTATTTCCCTCATGGTGATAGAGTTCGGCACAAGCGAGGTGCTTGCCAAGCTTTCGGACCCTTATTGGTTCCAAGCTTTAGGATGTGTCCTGGGGTTCGATTGGCACAGCTCCGGGGTCACAACTACCGTTTGTGGTGCCATCAAGGAGGGTCTGAAGGGCATAGAAGATGAGATAGGTCTCTTTGTTGCTGGCGGAAAGGGCAGTGTCTCCCGTCGAACTCCCCAGGAAATTCTGGCTTATGCCGACCGCTTTTCACTCAACCTTGATCCTTCGAAATTAGTGTATGCAAGCCGGATGTCAGCAAAAGTGGATAACACGGCTGTTCAGGATGGCTATCAGCTCTATCACCATGTGTTTATTTTTAATAAGCATGGCGAATGGGCAGTTGTTCAACAAGGCATGAATGAAACAAATCGCTGGGCACGGCGGTATCATTGGCTTTCGACTAGCATGCAGGACTTCGTGTGTGAGCCCCATGCCGCTGTTTGCTCTGATTCTAAAAGTCAGTTTGTGCTGAATATGGTGGCAGAAGAGGCGGAGGAGTCACGGCGCACCTCTGCTGTTCTCGCGTCAGAGAGGCCTGAGAAACTTGCAAAAGAAATCGAGCGCATGAAAGAACTTAACCTTCCGAAACATCATGAAGTCCTCATAACTGACCTTTCGCCGCGTTCGCTTGAAAAAACCCTTTTAAAGGCATATGAACGCAGGCCTGAGAATTTTCGGCAGCTTTTAGAAATAGAAGGTGTAGGGCCAAAGACTGTTCGAGCCCTTGCTATGATTGCAGACCTTGCTTATGGGGCACCTGCCTCAACGCGCGACCCTGCTAAATACAGTTTCGCGCACGGAGGAAAAGACGGACATCCATACCCTGTAAACCGCAAATTATATGACCGCTCGATTGAGGTTGTAAAGCGGGCTGTTGAACAAGCGAAAATAGGGAATACAGAGAAATTAGACGCGCTACGCAATCTAAGCCGATTCTACGATTTCTAGGTTTTTTAAAATATAAAAATTTGTTTGTCGAATCGAGAAATGCTGTACTACCTTGGACGCACACTTTTTAGGCTGGCATTTTGGCTACTTGGTGGGTTAACTTCAGTTGGTGCTGAAAATATACCTCCTACCGGCGGTGTTATTCTTGCGCCCAACCATAGGAGCTTTGCGGACCCCCCTGTAGTTGGATGTGGAATGAATCGAAAAGTTCATTATATGGCAAAGGAAGAGCTTTTCAAAGTACCCATACTCGGCAAGCTCATACGTGCTGTTGGCTCCTTTCCAGTTCGGCGCGGAATGGCAGACCGAGCTGCCCTCAAGAAGGCGATTAAGATGTTGGAAGAAGGGCGTGTGGTTTGCATCTTTCCAGAGGGTACTAGAAGTGTTGATGGAAGACTGAAGGACCCGGAGCTAGGCATTGGCCTCATAGCACTCAAATCAAGGGCGCCGGTTGTGCCAGTTGCTGTTTTGGGAACAGATAAAGTACTAGGTCCTCATTCTAAGCTTCCTAGAAGACATCCGATTAAAGTAGTCTATGGCAAGCCGATTACCTTTGACGACTTGTATGAGGGAAGCCATGGACGCGAAGCCTTAGAGGAAGTTGGGCGTCGAACAATGGATGCGATTGCTAGCCTTCTAGCCGAAGCAGGTGACCCTAAGGCAACCAAAAGAAAACAATCCTAAACTTTACACTGAGCTATTGACAAAACGGTTACAAATACTTATACTTTTTTGTAGCTGGCTCTCGCAAAAGCCTCGAGCGAAAACATTGTATGCCGAATATTTGGTCAGCCCAGCGTCCACCTTCCGAAGCCGCAAAACCGCAGGGTGTGCAATCTTCGATTGGGCGCATCTTCATGGATGACTGACGGATGGCGGGAGCACTAATTGGAAAACCGTTTGCTTATCTTTATAGGGTTTTGCAACCCTGTGGTATTAATATTTCCCGCAGGTCTAATTGAAAGCCTTATGCAACAGCAACACTAAGATCTTAAAGCGTTCAACGGAAGAGAGGTTTTTAACCGTGGCTAAACAAAAAGTTCTTGTAGTTGACGATGATGAAAACACTTGCGAATTGGTAAGGCTTCAGTTGGAGATGGCCGGATTCGAGCCAGTGTGTGCTTATAACGGAAAGGAAGGACTAGCGGTTGCCCGCGAGCACCGGCCCAATTTGATAATCCTCGACCTTATGCTCCCAGAGTTAGATGGAATAGAAGTATGCCGCGAAATTCGACGTTTCTCTGATGTCCCAATTATTATGCTAACAGGCAAAGGTGATGAGTTCGACAGAGTACTTGGGTTGGAAATGGGCGCGGATGACTATGTAGTAAAGCCGTTTAGCCCGCGTGAGCTCATCGCCCGAGTAAAGGCAGTCTCGCGGCGCACGAAGCAGGCGGCAAGCCAAGAAGACCAGCAGGTTCTAAACTTCCCCGGTTTCTACATCAACCTTCTTTCACGGGAAGTAAGGGTTAATAACGAAAAGGTAAGCCTAACTCCAAAAGAATTCGATTTGCTCTGGCATTTGGCAAGCAATCGGGACAGGGTATTCACTCGTGAGCAGCTCCTTAAACAGGTTTGGGATTATGATGAGTTTTTTGGCGATGAGCGAACAGTTGACCAGCATGTCAAGCGGCTAAGGCGAAAAATTGAAAGAGATAATTCTTCATGTAGGATAGCTACCGTTTGGGGAGTTGGCTATAGGTTCGAATTTAACAACAATAAGTAGTGGCGGCTTACAACCAGTTTAGCCTGAGCTGGCTTGTAATTCAAACGATAGAACCTCACAAAATTACATAAACCACACATTCATATGCCTAAGGGTTCGATTGAACATTCTCCGGAGGATTTTCCCCTTGCAATGATGAACTCCTATTCTGAATAATCCTCATTATCCCTTTCAGGAGGTTTTTTGATGCGGTCTACTTTTATTTTAAGGCCAGTATTGCTTGCCAGCCTGGCCATCATACTGTTATTTGTCTCATTTGGATGGGCACAAGATATCCCAGATTTTACTTTTATCCATGGTAGCGACTCACATCTGCCTGATAGTATGTCTTCAACGCAATCGGTAATAGGCAAAATTGCAAATCTCGGCGAAATAAACTTGTTGCCTTATAAAGTAACAGTGCCTGCGCCGTCTTTTGTGATAGTAACTGGCGACCTTACAGAGTTTGGTCCTTTCCAAGGTGGTCTCGATGCTTATCTTAACTGCTGGAAGAATGTAAAAATTCCCGTCTACAACCAATCTGGCAATCATGACGGTACTTGGTATTGTATACGCCGTGCACTTCGAAGATGGCATGGGTCGCATTGCTATTCATTTGATTTTAACGGTTGCCACTTTATTGGTTTGGATACCTCCACACCTCAAGATCCTCGTCCGACCATCACGACCGAACAGCTTCTTTGGCTAAAAGAGGATATCAAGAAGGTTAAGCCTACTACGCCGGTTTTTCTATTCTTTCATCACCCCCTATATGGAAGTGAGTTTGCAAGCGAATTCGAGTGCGATAGGCTTGTAGATATTTTGCGCCCTTATAATGTCGTTCTTATGATGGCTGGGCATTCACATGGGCATGTTCTTGCAAACGCGGCGGGTTATGATCTTGTAACTGGTGGTTCGTTCTTGAAGCCTGACCCAGGGTTTAGCATAGTATCTGTAAAGGATGGCATCCTTCGCGTTGCGTATAAAAAAGCAGGCGAAAGGGATGCTACTATACCGATTCTTCAAAAACCTCTTTCAATGAGAAGCACCTATCCTGAAATCAAGATATTAGAGCCTCAGGAGAACAAAGTATATACAGGCGAATCAGTTCCTGTGATTGTAACTATTACTGGCAATACTAGCCGCATAAATGTGGCAACCTATAAAGTTGATGGAGAAGTCGTTGGCGATTTTGTGTTGGAGATGGAGCAGTACAAAGATTCGCTGGATATACGCCAGCTTCAGCCTGGCGCTCATTATCTAAAAGTTACTTTTACCGATGAAAATGGTAGAACCTTCCAAAAATCGGTAAGCTTCTACACGGAATCATCTTCGGGTGCTAAAGCTGTTTGGCGAGCATTCGCGGGTGGTTCATGCAAGGGTGCTCCTGCCGTTACTAATGATGCAGTTTATGTTGGTGCTACTGACGGCAAGCTTTATGCTTTTAAACGTTCGGATGGTAAACTGCTCTGGACTTTCAAGACAGGCGGCGAGATACTGTGTCAGCCACTTGTGGTGAATGATACAGTATATTTTGGTTCGGGTGACGCCAAGTTCTATGCTGTTGGCATAGATGGCAAGTTAAAGTGGTCATATAATGCAGGCGGTCCTATTTATTCTTCACCTGTGTTGGCAGGTGATTTGATAATATTCGGATGCAACGACTCCAAGCTCTATGCGCTCAATTCATCTGGAAAATTAGTGTGGGCGAATGATGACGCCGCCTATACTATTGAGAGCAAACCATTTGTTGACGGCGATACTGTTTACTTTGGCGCTTGGGATACTTATGTTTATGCTGTTGATGTTAAGACTGGCACCACAAAATGGAAATGTGTCGGCTATGGTTCAGCAACAAAGCCTGCAGCTAGATATTATAGCCCAGCTGATTGTGGGCCTGTTGTTTCAAATGGCAAGGTGTTTATTGCAGATAGGAACATGAGTTTAAGCATAATAGACGCCGCTTCGGGCAATATATTAGACCACCGCGATAACTGCGCAGGGGTGGGGCTATCCGAGGACGGACAGCATGTATACCTCAGAGGCGATTCGAATAATGTCACAAAAATAGACCTTGAGGGGAAAGATGTCTGGAGTGTAAATGCTGGCGTACGGTTCATGCCAGCGGCCCCGACTGAGCGCGATGGCGTAGTTTATGTATGCACAAACACTGGCACGCTAAAAGCTTTATCAGCTTCAGATGGCAGCCTTTTGTGGACTTATCAGGTTACTCCGCGTCTTTTCGTAATGTCGAGCGTTGAGGCAAAAGACGGCGTTGCCTTCGTCACTGGCATGGATGGTAGTATAACGGCTATCTCAGGAAGCTCAACCACGGCGAATTAAAAATCTCACCAGACTTTGGGCGAGATTTAATAAAAATGGCGGGGGGTATTTCCCGCCATTTTTCTTTCTTTGATAGCTTATTTTCTAGAACTAGATTTTTAATTGTCGCCTAAGCCGTATTTCATCCCTTCGTGGTATTCCAGCGAACCCTACTTGGACCTCGTTGTCTTTGGCAATTTGGTTGGGTTTCACCTCATATATTTGGAAGCCATTCTTCTGGTAGAAGTAAATTGTCGGAAGGTCATCATTAGGCGTGGAAACCAAAACTTCTTTCTTTTTTTCGGACGAAGCCTTCTCAATAAGGCGTTCTACGAGCATGCTACCTGCTCCCAAACCTTGATATCCAGGTAGAACGTCGAGCATTACGATTACCAAAACCTCGGGCTCAATTGCATAGGAAAGCACTCCAGCTATGTTGCCATTTGAATCCGCAACGTAGGCTGGCAAGCTCAATAAATCATATTCTTTATCCAGGGAACTTACTTTTGTCTTGCCTTTAAAGTATTCTGCTAGCTGCTTTATTCGTGAGTAATCTTCAGAGGTTGCTTCTCTTACCGAAAGGCTGTCGGATGAGCCGAAACTAAGTCTCGATACTACCTCGATGCGGGCGTGCTCGGCGCAAACAGGGCGGCCGCTCCGACCACAAACGAATAACGCATTAGCCCCGCAAATCGTGCATTGCATACGCAGTCTCCTGAGGCAAACTGTCTAAAAGCTAATACATATAAAATTGATATTTGCTCTTAGAATATCAAGCGCCTAGGGATTTGTCAACGAGTAAACTACCACTCTTCTTCCTCCTCTTCTTCCTCAGGAGGTGTCATCGACTGGAGTTCCCTTAAAACATCCTCCCTTACCCTTTCAACATCCACACCAAGATTACGAAGTATTTTTGCTGCTACACCCTCCCCCTCCTGGAGAAGCC